>DATLSW010000155.1:0-2393 GCA_035533955.1 Ktedonobacteraceae bacterium
TTCACGCCAATCCTGTGATCTTCATCTCCTGGGGATGCTCCACCACGAATTGGTACTCGATCTTTTGCTCGGCATCGGGCGCGAGCGTGAATTGCCAGACGGCCAGTTCCAGCTTCGTGCGCTCTTTCGGCGCTGGCTGGATGTTCTGCACGCGCACTTTCACCTTCTCGTGCTGTGAGACGGGCAGGCGATCGCGAATGACGACATCCCGACGAGTGGAGGCATAATTATGTACGGTGATGCGATAGGCATAGGTAATGCGCCGGATGCCGCTCTGCAAAACATTGCCCTTATCAACGCTGCGCTCGATCAGTTCCCGTTTGACTTTGATGCCGTCGTCGAGTCCCAGGAAGACTTTGAAGGTCTCCGCGTGGGCCGTCTGCTTCAGCTTCGTCGTGCCGACATACTGGCTGCTCAAGAAAATGCTGGCATCACCGTTGAGCAGCACGCGCTCGGTCGTGTTGACGATGGCCGCGCGCAAGTGAACGCTATCGGCAATGGTAGGAGCGCAGACATAATCGAACGTGCAGGGCAGGTGATCGCGAGCGATGGTGGTTTTATGCGGCGAGTTATCCGAGGGGATATCAACGGAGCGACCCACGCGGAAGACGAGCGCCGTACCCGTCTGCTCAACTGTGGCCGTGGCGACGCCGGCCTCTTCTGGCTGGGGCAGCACCGGTTCGGCGACCTCACTATCGACGCCGCCGAATGAGGCAACTATAGGCGCCATCATTGCCATCGGCTGAACGCCTTGCGGCATTGAGGCCGCGCTGTAGACACCCCTGGCCTGTGCTGCGCGCGGCGCAGGGAGAGGTTGAGGCGGCGCTGGTGCGAACACATCGAGATACCAGGGATCGAGTTCCGGCAGTTTGGCGGCAAGGCTGGGACGAGCGGTGGAAAGCGAAAGTTGTACGCCCTCCCAGGCTTCTCCGGTAGATTGCTGCACCACTCCGACATAGGTCAACTCAACCTCGCCGCCGCGCTGATCCTCATTCATCTGCACGCGTACATCGTATTGCGGACGCCAGGACGCGCCGGTAACGAGGTACGATAGCTCCAGCGCCAGATCGCCCTCCTGCGCTAAGGTTACGGTGACAACGGCAGCGAGACGATCGGGCTGGTCATGTCCTTGCTTTTGCGCCAATTCGCGCATCTTCGCGCCGATATCCTGCTGCACTTCTTTCAATTGCAGATCGAAACCCTGAGCCGCTTCGGCGTCATCTAATGCCTGTGTGGCCGCGAATTTGAAAAAGTCGGCGCAATCCTGCGGCTTCATCTGCCCCTGCGCCAGACCTTTGGCGAAGTCTTTCGATTGTTCGCCGAGGGCGCGCAGCCACTGCCGCCGGTCATTCAGCGCAGCCTGCCGCGCCTCTAAAAGCTGCCTGTTCTGCACAAGCTGATCGAGTTCGTCTTGCAGCCTGCGTAATTCACCTTCCGGCGGGCGGCCATGAAACGCTGTGGCGACTTCGACATTGAGAATGCGCGTGCCTTGCGGACCTATGCCGTTCGCGCGCAGCGAGTCACGGTTGAACTGCGGAAGTGTGTTGACCTGTAGTTCATGTTCTCCTGCTTCGAGATGGATCGTCCCCTTGCGCGTCACCAGGGCGCGGTCGGCATAGACGGTGATATCGGTAATTGGCGCTTCAAGATCGGCCATAGCATATTCTCCATAGGTCTGAGTAGTTATGCGTGTTCGAGACGACGCAACTCAATTTTTCCGGAGCGGACGCGCACCGAGAAGGTCGGCTGAGCATACGTGGCCGGGCCGTTGACGATGCTGCCGTCGCCGAGGCGGAAGCAGGAACCATGCCACGTACACTGCACGACGTCACCTTCTAACGTCCCCTCGTCCAATGGGCCGCCAGCGTGCGAGCAGGTAGCAGCAATAGCGTACAGCCGATTGCCCTGTTTGACCAGGACGGCTGGAATGCCGGCGACATCCACGCGCACAAGCTTCCCTTCGGGCAGGTCTTTCTCATCCATAACGGCCACGTAATCGTCAGAGCCGCCCTCGAAGGCTCCATGATTGACACCGACGCCTTTCCCCAGCGTCATTTCCCCGCCAAGATAGGCTGAAAAAATAGTAGCAGCGTAGCCGAGCGTGGAGAGCGCAATACCGGCACGGCGCTGCCCGGTGCGCCGCATGATCAGCGAGGCCACATTGGTAACGGTAATTCCAGTGTTGAGCAGGCCATGTAAAAGTCCCACGCGCCGGTCAACATCCACCTGATCGCTCCAATCGGCAACGCCTGTCACTGCCGCGCCCGCCGCGCCGAGCAAACCGAGCAAGAGTGTGAGATCGGCCCCATTCGCCATGCCATCGTTTTCCTTGCTCAGCCATGCCAGGTCGAGCAGCAACGTCGCGCTCCACGAGCCTATAGGGATATCCGTCA
>DATLSW010000156.1:0-3351 GCA_035533955.1 Ktedonobacteraceae bacterium
GCGCGGCGAGATCTGCTATCGCGGCGTGCTGACCATGCTGGGTTACTACAAGATGCCGGAACGCACCGCCGACACCATCGACGGCGAGGGTTGGCTGCACACTGGCGACCTGGGTACGATGGACGAGCGCGGCTATGTCAATATCGTCGGGCGCATTAAGGATATGGTTATTCGCGCCGGCGAAAACATTTTCCCGCGTGAAGTTGAAGATTTCCTGATCCGCCATCCCAAAGTCGCTGACGTACAGGTACTCGGCGTCCCCGACAAATTCTACGGCGAAGAGCTATTGGCCGTGGTGATCACGAAACCAGGCGAGCAATTGACCGGGGATGAACTGCGCGAGTTCTGCAAGGGCCAGATCAGTCACCAGAAAATCCCGCGCTACTTCCAGTTCGTCGCGGCCTATCCCCTGACGGGCAGCGGCAAGGTGCAAAAATTCGTCTTGCGCGAACAGGCCATCAAGGAACTGAGTTTGGAAGAGGTCGCGCGGACAAAAACGGCGTAATGGCGCGGATTCCGTGTTTTTCCGGTTGCCTGGCAACCGGAAAAACACGGAATCCAGTTCGTATCAGGTGGACATCAGGAAAAAACACGGATAGCAGGTAGGGGATTCCGTTCAGGCTCCTGTAAGGTCAGGAGCTTTTCCGGCAATGCCCGCGTAATGTATGGCAGCTATACTTACCCTCAAGGAATGATGAGGTGTAGCGGCGCAATTGATTGCGCCTGTAGGAGCCGATTTATCGCGCCCAATGTCATGCGACGATTCTAGCGCCGCCACACCACTAGATACAAAGGGAAGACTATCCATGCTAAACCGGGCGCAAGCAACCATTCTCCTTGTCGAGCCTGACGCCGCGCTGCGTCGGCTGCTGGCGCTGGGCTTGCAGCACCAGGGAATGCGCGTCATCGAAGCCAGCGAACTTGACACCTTCTCCGCGCGCCATATGTCGCAAGCGGACTTATTGTTGCTCGATATGGATACCAGCGCCGCGAGCGATTGCTTCCTCTTTGAAGCCGTGCGTGAGCATCCATCATTCGGCGCGTTGCCCATCGTTGCGTTGGCCTGGGAGATTCCGGCTATGATACCTGCTGCGGTTGACGATGGCGATCAGGTTGCCGTGCGCGAGCGCATCGCCTATGTCGCGAAGCCGTTCGACGCGCGCTCCCTCTATGCCACCATCGACGATTTACTGGCGGCAAGCCTCCCACAAGAAACCGCGCAGCCGCAGCTTGCCGCTCTGTCCGCGCCCTCACCTTCTAGTATGAGCATCTGGCCGCTGATCACCGCTATTGGCCTGCTCATCATCATCGTCGGCTTCATGCTGCAAATCGCCATTTCCGCCGCCGGCCTGCTGATCGTGCTGATCGCGCTGCTCTGGTGGACGCTGGGGACGGGGAAAAGCGCGCCGAAAGAAAACCAGCTTCCAGCGGGGTATGTGTGAGGTTTTTCTTTGTTGTTGCCTGCCGGGTAAAGAAGTACGATGTTACATCTGGATATATCATTTCACAAGCAAATGCCTTTACTTCAAAAAAAATTGGCTACTCGGTTGAGTTTCGATTGAGCTTCTTTTCCTGCTCAAGCTCCGCATTCCTTTGGCGCAGGCCGCTCAGTTCTTTCTCAGATGTTGCCGCGGCGCTTTGGCGCAGGCCGCTCAGTTCTTTCTCAGATGCCGCCTCATGCCGCGAGATCCTGTGGAGCAGGCGGTTGTTTTCCCAGGCACTGCGCAGCCGCCCAGGGGTGAACACGAAGAATGCCAGGAGGAAGCCGACGGCGGTGCCGACGACCGTCGGCAGCCAGACCGGGACTTGATGGAAGGTATAGCCAAAGAACAAGAGGGCAAACTGTGTCTGATTGCCGATACTAAAGGCAACGAGCCCAACCACAATAGCAACGATGAGCAACAAGCTGATAAAATTACTAATACGACGCATGATATCCTCCTCACCGGATGTGCCGACCACTCTCCAGCCATTGATAGCCGCGAGTTCAAAATGCCAAAACAGCGTAAGGGGCCAGATTCTCCTTCTCCGGTTTCCTTACATTTCCTACTGTACCTCTGGATCATCACGACCAGGTCACATATGCCTGTTGGTACATCACACTTGAGCCACAGTAACGGCTCTAAGTCCTAGAGGGAGAATCCAGTAGGGGCAGAGCCACCGCCCCTACTGAACTCGACCAAATTCCTCTCGAAGGATGGAGAGCTACAGTAGCTGCGTTGCATCTATCCAGGCCAACATGTGCTATAATACCGCCATGACGATAATACCCACATCTATGCATAGACATCCAGATAAAACCATAGCGCAGAAAACCGACTTGCTGGCGCTCACGCTGCCGCAGTTGCAGGCGTGGCTGGAGGAGCGCGGCGCGGCGGCGTTTCGCGCGAAACAGATCTATAACTGGCTGTATCGCCATCTGGTGACTGGCTTCGCGCAGATGAGCAATCTGCCGGGGGCGCTGCGGGCGCGTCTGGAGGAAGAGGCGTGTATCGGGCCGCTGGTGGTACGCAGCGAACTGCACTCGAAGGATGATCGCACGCGCAAGATTTTGCTGGCGCTGGAGGATGGCAAGCTGATCGAGTCGGTGTTGATGCTCTATCCGCCGCTGGGAGAGAGCAGCGCGCGCGCCACCGTCTGTGTCTCGACGCAGGCGGGCTGCGCTTATGGCTGCACATTTTGCGCCACGGGTCAGATGGGATTTGAGCGACACCTGAGCGCGGGCGAGATCGTGGCCCAGGTATTATATTACGCGCGCGAACTGCGGGCCGCGCCGTGGCAGGCCGCCGGGTTGCCCGGCAGCGCGCCTATCGACCATATCACGAATATCGTACTGATGGGTATGGGCGAACCGCTGCACAATTATACGAACGTCTTGCAGGCGCTGCGCATCCTCAACAGTCCCGACGGCTTCAATCTGGGCGCGCGTCATATGACCGTTTCCACCGTCGGACTTGCGCCCGCCATCCGCAAATTGAGCCAGGAGCCGCTACAGATCAACCTTGCCATCTCGCTGCACGCGCCAACTGACGAACTGCGCAGCCAGACTATGCCGGTCAACCGCAAATATCCCATCGCGGAAGTGCTGGCCGCGTGCCAGGACTATATCGCGGCCACGCGGCGGCAAGTGACCTTCGAGTACGTGCTGCTAGCGGAAGTGAACGACACGCCGGAATACGCGCACAAGTTGGGCGAATTGCTGGCGCCGCTCAAACAATTTGCCCACGTCAACTGCATTCCCGTCAATACTACGTCGGCCAGCTATCGCGCGCCGGGGCCGGACGCTATCCGCGCTTTCCGCGACATCCTCTTCGCCCATAACGTCAGCAACAGCGTGCGCGCCGAACGCGG
>DATLSW010000157.1:0-2513 GCA_035533955.1 Ktedonobacteraceae bacterium
TATTCCTTGCTTTCAGGTCCATATCCTTGCAGATGTCACCAGTCGCCTACTTCCCTTACCAGCGAGGGACTGACGGATTACCTGGACGTGCCATCTAACCTGGGTATACGAGAAGCGCCCATGCTCCTCGCCAGAACCACCGGATTCTGTAGTGACGCCTCGCGATAGCTGCGAGGCCGACCGAGTTCTTCGGGATACCGGAGACAAGCATACCTGATCTATTTACATTTTGCAAGTCTTTTTTCATCAATTTATTAGCATTCCGTACATTTTTATAGAATCTTTATGTGCATTTATTGTTTAGTTTCTCGAGATCTGACCAGAATTTGCCAGATCGGCCTTCTCTGTGCTATCTTGAGAGCAAGAAAGGTCGTTGGCGCGCGCGTCCAACATGTAGGGAGCAACACAATTTCATCTATATCATCACATTTTTCGTTTACCGTTGACGCCGTGTGCGCGGAAACCTGGGCGCGCGCGGGTACAATCCAGACGCCGCATGGCGCGATCCGCACGCCTATCTTCATGCCCGTGGGAACGCAGGCCAGCGTCAAATCCCTGTCGCCCGCGGATTTGCGCGAAGCGGGGGCGCAGATCATCCTTGCCAACACCTATCATCTCATGCTGCGGCCTGGCTCGGAATTGATCGACACTCTCGGCGGGCTGCACTCGTTCACAGGCTGGGATCGCCCCATCTTGACCGATAGCGGCGGCTTCCAGGTCTTTAGCCTGGGCCACCTGCGCGAACTGAGCGAAGAGGGCGCGGACTTCAAGTCCCACCTCGACGGTTCGCCGCACCTGCTGACGCCCGAAAGCGTCATGCGCATCGAGGCCGAACTGGGCGCCGATATCATTCTGCCACTCGACATCTGCGCGGCTTATCCCTGCGCGCCAGAACAGGCGCGGGCGGCGATGGAGCGCACGCACCGTTGGGCCGAGCGCGCGCTGATCGCCAAAGAGCGGTACAGGCCGGAGCAAACGCTGTTCGGCATTGTGCAGGGCGCGTTCGAGCCTGAACTGCGCGACGAAAGCGCGCGTTTCATCGGCAATCTGCCGTTTCCTGGCCTTTCCATCGGCGGGCTATCTGTCGGCGAGCCAAAGGCCGTAATGTGGGAGATGCTGCGCCATACCACGCCCGCCTTGCCGCGCGATAAGCCGCGCCACCTGCTCGGCGTGGGTTCGCCGGAAGACCTGGTAATAGCCGTTGGCCTGGGCATAGACATGTTCGATTGCGTGTTGCCCACGCGCGTCGCCCGTCATGGCGGCCTGTTCACGGCACGCGGGCGCGTCAATATCAAAACGGCGCGTTTTCGCGCCGAAAGCGGCCCCATCGAAGCGGACTGCGACTGTTACACCTGCCGCAATTTCAGCGCGGCCTATGTGCATCACCTGGCGCGTGTCGGCGAATTGCTCTATTACCGTCTCGGCAGCATTCACAATGTGCGCTTCATGCTGCGATTGGCCGGGCGCCTGCGCGAAACGATTATCGACGGCACGTATCCAGCCTTCCGCGACGAATTCCTGGCGCGCTACCGGCCCGCGTCGGAACAGGTGCGCGAGGATCAACGCGAAAAATGGAAAGTAGCTCGCCAGAACGCGCGGGCGTAATAGCAATGGAATCAACTATGTCAGAATATCGTTTTCTCAATACTGGCGTGCAGGATGCCGCTCTCAACATGGCGATTGACGAGGCTGTCCTGATACATCATTTGCGCGGGGACGCACCGCCAACCCTGCGTGTCTTTCGCTGGTCGCGGCCCTCGATCTCTTTGGGTCGTTTCCAGCATGTAGAGCGCGAGATCGAGACGCGGCGCTGCGACGAATTGGGCGTCGCGCTGGTGCGCCGTCCCACCGGAGGGCGCGCCGTCTATCACCGCGACGAGTTCACGTATAGCATCGTCATCGCCAAACGTTTCGGCGTCCCTTCGGGCGTTGTCGCGGCCTACGCTTATCTTGCTCAGGGCATACTCGCGGCCATGAGCAGCCTGGGCATACAGGCAGAACTGAGCGATGAGCGCGTCAGCAAACATCCTTCGGCGGCCTGCTTCGCTTCCTCCACGCAGGCCGACCTGACGAGCGGCGGCTACAAACTCGTCGGCAGCGCGCAGGTCTGGCGCGAGGATGCTCTATTGCAGCAGGGATCGCTGCCCCTGGACGATCGCTCCGCCGAATTCTTCTCCATGCTGCGCTTCCCCAGCGACCAGGCTCGCGCAAGCGAACTCACCCTCTACCGCGAGAAAACGCTGCCCCTGCATGCCTTCGCCCCACAAGCCTCGTGGGACGATGTTGCCGCGTCTTTCCGCGCCGGTTTCAGCGCCGCGCTCGGCGCCGAGTTCGCGCCGGGCGAGTTGAGCGCGTCCGAATGGGCGCTGGCACGCCAACTGGTCGAGGAGAAATATAACCGGCTGGAATGGCGCAAAGATCGAGTGCAGATAGTATAACGTTTTCAGCATGTTCTGTGCTTTGCAAAGCACAGAACATGCTGAAAACGTTCTATGGAACCTTCTTTCCACTTT
>DATLSW010000158.1:0-6827 GCA_035533955.1 Ktedonobacteraceae bacterium
TATTCCTTGCTTTCAGGTCCATATCCTTGCAGATGTCACCAGTCGCCTACTTCCCTTACCAGCGAGGGACTGACGGATTACCTGGACGTGCCATCTAACCTGGGTATACGAGAAGCGCCCATGCTCCTCGCCAGAACCACCAGATTCTGTAGTGACGCCTCGCGATAGCTGCGAGGCCGACCGAGTTCTTCGGGATACCGGAGATAAGCATACCTGATCTATTTACATTTTGCAAGTCTTTTTTCATCAATTTATTAGCATTCCGTACATTTTTATAGAATCTTTATGTGCATTTATTGTTTAGTTTCTCGAGATCTGACCAGGAGTTGCCAGATCGGCCCTCTCTGTGCTATCTTGAGAGCAATAAAGTTCGTTGGCGCGCGCGTCCAACATATAGGGAGCAACACAATTTCATCTATAGCATCACATTTTTCGTTTACCGTTGACGCCGTGTGCGCGGAAACATGGGCGCGGGCGGGTACAATCCAGACGCCGCACGGCGCGATCCGCACGCCTATCTTCATGCCCGTGGGAACGCAGGCCAGCGTCAAAGCCCTGTCGCCCGCGGATTTGCGCGAGGCGGGGGCGCAGATCATCCTTGCCAACACCTATCATCTCATGCTGCGGCCCGGTTCGGAATTGATCGATACTCTCGGCGGGCTGCATTCGTTCACAAGCTGGGATGGCCCCATCTTGACCGATAGCGGCGGCTTCCAGGTCTTTAGCCTGGGCCACCTGCGCGAACTGAGCGAAGAGGGCGCGGCCTTCAAGTCGCACCTCGACGGTTCGCCGCACCTGCTGACGCCCGAAAGCGTCATGCGCATCGAGGCCGAACTGGGCGCCGATATCATTCTGCCGCTCGACATCTGCGCGGCTTATCCCTGCGCACCGGAACAGGCGCGGGCGGCGATGGAGCGCACGCATCGCTGGGCCGAGCGCGCGCTGATCGCCAAAGAGCAGTACAGGCCGGAGCAAACGTTGTTCGGCATCGTGCAAGGCGCGTTCGAGCCTGAACTGCGCGACGAGAGTGCGCGTTTCATCGGCAACCTGCCGTTTCCTGGCCTTTCCATCGGCGGCCTCTCGGTTGGCGAGCCGAAGGCCGTGATGTGGGAGATGCTGCGTCAAACCACGCCCGCCCTGCCGCGTGACAAGCCGCGCCACCTGCTCGGCGTGGGTTCGCCGGAGGATCTGGTAATCGCCGTTGGCCTGGGCATGGACATGTTCGATTGCGTGCTGCCGACGCGCGTCGCGCGTCATGGCGGCCTGTTCACGGCGCACGGGCGGGTCAACATCAAAACGGCGCGTTTTCGCGCCGAAAGCGGCTCCATCGAAGCGGGCTGCGACTGCTACACCTGCCGCAATTTCAGCGCGGCCTATGTACATCACCTGGCGCGCGTCGGCGAACTGCTGTATTATCGCCTCGGCAGCATCCACAACGTTCGTTTCATGCTGCGGCTGGCCGGGCGCTTGCGCGAGGCGATCAGCGACGGCACATATCCGGCCTTCCGCGACGAATTTCTGGCCCGCTATCGTCCAGCGTCAGAGCAGGTGCGCGAAGATCAACGCGAAAAATGGAAAGTAGCCCGCCAGAACGCACGCACCTGAAAATGCACCTCCACCAATAAGGTATACCAATCATGTCTGATAACACAGCATACCGTTTTCTCGATACTGGCGTGCAGGATGCCGCCCTCAACATGGCAATTGACGAAGCTGTCCTGATGCATCACTTGCGCGGGGACGCGCCACCGACTTTGCGCGTCTTCCGCTGGACGCGGCCTTCGATCTCGCTGGGCCGTTTCCAGCATGTAGAACGCGAGATCGAGACGCGCCGCTGCGACGAACTGGGCGTAGCGCTGGTGCGGCGTCCCACCGGAGGGCGTGCCGTCTACCACCGCGACGAGTTCACCTATAGTATCGTCATCGGCAAACGTTACGGAACGCCTTCGGGCGTCGTCGCGGCCTACGCCTACCTGGCGCGGGGCATTCTCGCAGCCATGAACAGTCTGGGCATACAAGCCGAATTGAGCGATGAGCGCGTCAGCAAGCATCCCTCGGCGGCCTGCTTCGCCTCCTCCACACAGGCCGACCTGACGAGCGGCGGCTACAAGCTCGTCGGCAGCGCGCAGGTCTGGCGCGAAGATGCCCTGCTGCAACAGGGATCGCTGCCCCTGGATGATCGCGCAGCCGAGTTCTTCTCCATGCTGCGCTTTCCCAGCGGCGAGGCGCGCGCAAGCGAACTCGCCCTCTATCGCGAGAAAACGCAGCCCCTGCACGCCTTCGCTCCACAAGCCGCGTGGGATGATGTGGCTGATGCCTTCCGCGCCGGTTTCAGCATCGCGCTCGGCGTCGAGTTCGCGCCGGGCGAGTTGAGCGCATCAGAATGGGCGTTGGCGCGCCAACTGGTCGAGGAGAAATATAACCGGCTGGAATGGCGCAAGGAACGAGTCAAGATCGTATAACTTTTTCAGCCTGTTCTGTCCTTTGCAAAGGACAGAACAGGCTGAAAAAGTTATATGGAACCTTCTTTCCACATTTGCCTGATCCGAACAGAATAGCCAGATATGAGGATGTGATATTGGATGCATCATTCATGCCGAGAAAGGGCATTCTGACCATGAACATTCACGAACAATTGGAAAGCATTCTGGCCGGTTTAGGAGTTGAGATGGAACACGACGCGCACGAGCATGACGACCAGCACGACGAAAGCGAGGCAGCCCCGGAAGTCTCTATTTTCCAGGCGTCGCGCGACCACTACGGCGTCTTCTATCGCCTGGACATCATCGACGCCATGCCGCAACTGCGCATTCTCGTTCCCATCGAACAGGGGCCGATCAAGATGGAGATGTACCTGGTACGCATGAGTTCCTGTCTGCCGCTCAACGCCTGGTTTTCCGGCGTCACTGACTACCAGGGCAGCCAGCCTTTCGCGCAAGGACGCGAGGCCGCCCTGCAACACCTGCTCTACGCCGTCGCCGAGATGATGAAGCACCTGTTCTGGTCGGGCGATCTGAACACACTGACCTTCCCGCCGGAGATCGATGTGCAAAGATTGTTGTGATATTCCTCATTCCCATGTTCTAGACTGATTGATTTGTTCTTTCGCCCGAAAAGCCTGTTCCAGATCGATCTGAAAACAATTTGCCAGGTCGAGCAGGTAGCTGAGGACATCGGCGAACTCTTCTTCCAGGGAGAGAGCGTTTGGTTTGGCTTGCTCTTCATAGAGTCCTGCCGCCTTGCGCATTGCTTTCGCGAGTTCGCCGATTTCTTCGATGAAAAGGACAAACTTTTCCGAAGGGCTATCTTTCGTCCAGCCGCGTTCCTGGCACACCAGCGCGATGTAGTCTTGAAGCTCTTTTAATGTGGGATCGTTTTTGAGATGTGCCATAGTTTTTCCTTCGGCTACCAAATTCAACCCGGTTGAACAACCAAGATCGGTACTGGCATGTCATTCTGAGTGAAGCGAAGAATCTCCCTCGCCGCGCATGTCATTCTGAGTGAAGCGAAGAATCTCCCTCGCCGCGCAGAGATTCTTCGCTCCGCTCAGAATGACATGGCTCCGCTCAGAATAACATGGCCGATGTTGGTCGTGAATGTTGATTATGATGCCCGAATCGGTACAGGCGTCATCAATGTCGCCTCCACACAATTGCATCAATGCGTCGCTTCCTGTCCCGGCGTCCAGCGCAGGTTAGGCTTGCGCGCGGCCAGCGCCTGGTCGAGGCGACCGACCGGCGTCGTGTGCGGGGCCGTCTTGACGATCTCCGGGTTCGTGCGCGACTCTTCCGCGATTTGATGCATCACGCTGACGAAGTAATCCAGCGTCTCGCGCGTCTCCGTCTCCGTCGGCTCGATCATCATCGCTTCGTGAACGATCAGCGGGAAGTAGATCGTCGGCGCGTACATGCCGAAATCGAGGATGCGCTTGGCGATGTCGAGCGCCGTCACGCCGCTTTCCTCTTTTTGCCGCTCCGCCGTGGCGATAAACTCGTGCTGGCAGGTCTGCGGGTAGGCAATTTCGTAGTCCACCGCCAGTTCGTGCTTGACGTAGTTGGCATTGAGGATCGCGCTCTGGGCCACATGCAGCAGGCCATCGGGGCCATAGGTGCGAATGTAGGTATAAGCGCGCACCAGCACGCCGAAGTTGCCATTGTTGGCGCGCATCTTGCCGATAGACTGCGGACCGGCATCCTGCCAGTAGTAACCCTGTTCGCCCTTAGCAGGTAACGGGCCGGGCAGGAACGGCACGAGATGCTGCTTGACTCCTATGGGGCCGGAACCGGGGCCACCACCGCCGTGCGGCGTGCTGCATGTCTTGTGCAGGTTGAAATGCACCACGTCGAAGCCCATGTCGCCGGGGCGCGTGATGCCCAGCACGGCGTTGGCGTTCGCGCCATCATAGTACAATTGCCCGCCCGCTTCATGCACCATGTTGGCAATGGCGACGATATTGCTGTCGAACAGGCCGAGCGTGTTCGGGTTGGTCATCATAATGGCGGCTACGTCGCTGGCGTAGGCGTCGAGCAGCACACGCAGGTGGGCCATCTCGATGCCGCCTGTCGCCGGATCGGACTTGACCTCGACGGCTTTGTAGTCGGCGAGCGTGGCGCTGGCAGGATTCGTGCCGTGCGCGTTGTCGGGGATCAAAACGAGATTGCGATGCCCCTGGCCCTGACTTTCATGGTAGGCTTTGATCAGCATCAGTCCGGTCAATTCGCCGTGCGCGCCCGCCGAGGGCTGTAGCGTCACACGCTCCATGCCGGAGATTTCGGCGAGGTATTGTTCCAGTTCGTAGATTAACTGGATCGCGCCCTGCACCGTCTCGTCCGGTTGCATAGGATGCAGGCGCGCGAAACCGGGCAGCGCGGCCATATCCTCGTTCAGCTTGGGATTGTACTTCATAGTGCAGGAGCCGAGCGGGTAGAAACCCGTGTCCACGCCGAAGTTGCGCTGCGACAGGTGTGTATAGTGGCGCACGACTTCTATCTCGCTCACTTCGGGCAGCGGCGCGGCTTCTTTACGCAGCATGTTGGGTGGGATCATGCTCTCCAACGGCTGCGTGGGAACATCCATTGCCGTCATAGTGGCGGCGCGGCGGCCCGGCGCGCCCTTTTCAAAGATCAGTTGCTCCGCGCTGGTCATGCCTGCACCTCCCGCAATGTGTTAATCAGAGTATCGATATCATCTTTCGTGCGCGTCTCGGTGACGCAGAACAGCAGGCAATTCCTCATTTCCGGGTAGTCACGGCCCAGATCATAGCCGCCGATGATGCCTGCCTGCACCAGTTCATGCTGTAGTTGCGTGACCGGTACGGGCGACCTGACGACGAATTCGTCATAGAACGGGGTGGCGAACATGGCCTCGAAGCCCGGCACGGATGTGATCTGGAGATAAGCGTAATGGGCCTTTTGCAGGCAAAGTTCGCCCAGTTCGCGGAAGCCCTGCTTGCCCAGCGCGGCCAGGAAGATCGTCGCGCCGACGGCCAGCAGCGACTGGTTGGTGCAGATGTTGGATGTAGCGCGCTCGCGGCGGATATGCTGCTCGCGCGTCTGCAAGGTCAGGACGTAGCCGGTATGCCTGTCGCCGCCCTCTTCGACGGTTTGCCCGACGAGGCGTCCGGGAAGCAGGCGCATGTACTTCTGTTTGGAGGCCATGAAGCCGAGCGCGGGTCCGCCGTAGCTCATTGGATTGCCGAAGCTCATCAATTCGCCGATGGCGATATCGGCGTTGTAGTCGCCGGGCGCGGCCAGAATGCCGAGCGAGGCCGGTTCGGTGATGGAGGCGACAAAGACGGCCTTGCCCTTGTGCGCGATAGGTTCGATGGCGCTCATATCCTCGATACTACCAAAGAAATTGGGCTGCTGGATGACGACCGCCGCCGTGGTGGGCGTGACGGCTTCGTTCAACGCGGCGAGATCGGTGATGCCATTGCTGAGCGGTACTTCCGTGACGGAGAAACCGCGCGCGTGGGCGTAGGTATGCAGCACGCGCCGGTACTGCGGGTCAACGCCCTGCGAGATGACGACTTCGCCGCGCCCGCCGGGGCCAACGGCCAGCAGCGCCGCCTCGACAAGAGCCGTCGCTCCGTCGTAGAGCGAGGCGTTGGCGATATCCAGACCCGTGATCTGGGACACCATCGTCTGGAACTCGTAAATGGCCTGTAACATGCCCTGGCTGACTTCCGGCTGGTAGGGCGTGTACGAGGTGACGAATTCAGAGCGGCGCTGCAAGTGTGAGACGACGCTCGGAATGGCATGGTCATACAGGCCGGCGCCCAGGAACGAGATCATGCTATCCAGGTCATTGTTCTTGCCTGCCATGCCCATCAGCAGCCGTTTGAGATCGGGTTCCGCAAGGGCAGGCGGAAGGTCGAGCGGGCGGCGCAGCCGCACCAGTTCCGGCACGGGCGCGAGCAGCGCTTCAAGGGAAGATAACCCCATGCGCTCAAGCATGGCCTGCTGGTCGGCAGGGGTATTGGGTATATAGCTCATCTATCGCGGTCTCCTGGAAGGTTAGCGCCCCTGCAAATATGCCTCGTACTGTTCAGCGGTCATCAAGCTATCAAGTTCCGCCGTGCTGGCGAGCTTGATGACGAGCATCCAGCCCTCGTCATAGGGGTTATCGTTAATCAGTTCGGGGTGATCTTTCAGCGCATCGTTGGTTTTCACCACTTCGCCGCTGATGGGGGACACCAGTTCGGAGGTCGCCTTGACAGACTCGATGTCGCCGAATTTGCCCTCGCTTTTGATCTTCTGCCCGCTATCCACGAGCATTTCAAGGTAGACGATATCGCCGAGTTGATCCTGGGCGTAATCGCTGATGCC
>DATLSW010000159.1:0-4436 GCA_035533955.1 Ktedonobacteraceae bacterium
TCAAGTATAGCAGAATTATGGTTAAGTTACCAGTGTTTTTTCACTGAGTGGATTCCAAAGCGGCCGGGCGTACCTTTGTGGTCGCCCGGCTGCTTATGTTGTGGTTGCCCATCAATCCAGGCTTCCCTCGCTCGCGGCGAGCGCTAGCGTGATTATCTCATTCTGAGAAAGCGCTTTGCCTTCCGCCCACCATGCTGACCATGTTGTCTCATCAACTTGTGACTTGATCGAGCCAAGATAGCCATCATAGAGGGGACGATAGGTCGCGGGCAGCGCGGTGTTCAGACTCTCGAAAAGCGATTCCGCGACGCTGCACACACGCGCGGCGAAAGATGGTCCGCGCATCGTTCCTAAAGCGCAGCCGAAAGCGATCAAATCGATGGCGAGCGTGTAGCGGTTGCCTGTTTGTTGCGCGAGGAGCAATCCTTCTCGGAGATAGAGAATGCACTGCGCAAAATCGCCCTGGACAAAGGCCAGCACGCCCAGGTAGACCAGCGTCACATTGAGCAGGCCCGGCTCACCATACTCGCGGAGCAGCGGCGCAGCCTCGTTCAAGCGCGTCCATGCCTGGGAAAGGTTGCCCTTGAGCATCGCTATCGCCCCTAACCTGCTGAGCGCAAAGGCATAGACGCGCCAGTTTTCCTGCTCGCGTAAGAGAGGCAAGCTATCTTCAAGATAACCAGTTGCCAGCATATATTCGCCCTGCATATGCCAGGTATCGCCAATCAGAAAATTTGCCTGCGTTTTTCCAGCGACGTTTCCAGCGGCTTCGTACAGCGCCAGGGCTTGCTGGGCCAGTTCTCGCGCACGCTCGCACGCAATTTCCCATTGGGCTTGCCGTGACGCCGCCATGAGCAGTTTTGCGCGGACAGCAGGCGGCGTCTCTGCTGTCATCTTGAGCGCGGCATCGATCCAGCGTTGAGCTTCCTGGAATTGGGTACGCGCTTCCCAGAATATCCCCAACGAGCCACACATGCGCTGGGCAATGAGCGCTTCATTGTGGGCAATAGCCCACGTCAACGCCGCACGTAGATTGTCCTGTTCGCGCGTCAACAGCGCCGCCGCCGCCAGTTGGTGGCGGCCAAACAGCTTCGACTCGACGCGTTCCACGAGCGCCAGATAATACAGCGCGTGCCGGCGCTGCATGTCCTCGCGTTCTCCAGATGCCTCCAATTGCCCCAGCGCATACTCGCGAACCGTCTCTAAGCAATAGAAGCGCGGCTCCGACTGCTCCTGCGAGGAAGCTTCTTCCAGCCAGACACGTTTCACCAGACTGTGATCCAATAAAGTTTCTATCTCTTCAAGCGCATCAGCCTCAGCCCGGTTCTCTTCCAGAACAATAGCCAGCGCCGCCTGTAACGTCCAGCCGCCGAGAAAGACGCTGAGGCGGCGGAAAAGACGTTGCTGACAGGGATCAAGCAGCTTATAGCTCCAATCCAGCAAATCGTGCAATGTCTGATGACGTCGCGGGACATCCTGCGCCGGGGAACGCAAAAATGTCAGACGCTGTCCCGCCCTGCCGGTCAGCCGATCCAGGATCGCGGGTAAAGAAAGCATTTTCGTGCGCGCAGCCGCGAGTTCAATTGCCAGAGGCAGCCCGTCCAGGCGAGCGCAAATACGCGCGATGGTCTCCGCGTTCTGTTCAGTGATTTGAAAAGCGGAATTGACGGCGCGCGCGCGTTCGATAAAAAGGCGGATAGCGGGAAACTGAACGATGTAGTCCAGATCGGGTAAGTTATCGGGATCGCAGGATTCGAGCGGCGGCACATCGAATTCATGCTCTCCATAGAGATGCAGAACAATACGGCTTGTCACCATGACCTTCAGCCCCGCGGCGCTGCGCAAAAGGTCTCCGATGAACGGCGCGGCATCTGGCAAGTGCTCCACATTATCGAGTACTAGCAAAAGTTCTTTTTCTTGCAGAAAGCTTTTGAGGACATCTTGCGGTAACGATAGGCTCTGCCCGCCAGTATCGCCCCTGGCAAGAGGCTCTGACAGACGCATCGCCTGCACAATCGTCGATGGCACCAGAGCCGCGTCGGTAATCGTTCCTAGCGATACAAAATACACCCCGTCGGCAAAATCGCGCCCGGCTTCGCGCGCCACTTCCAGCGCCAGGCGCGTCTTGCCCACGCCGCCCGTTCCCAGCAGCGTTAGCAGGCGCACGGCTGGCTGCCGCAAGTGATTCAACAACTTCTGCACCAGCCATTCACGTCCAATGAGCGAGGTAGGCACCGTCGGCAAGGGAAAAGTAGCTTGCTTGAGAGAAGAGGTGGAATCCGCGCCAGGCGTACTGACCGGAAGAGGCTCGAGCCGGCTCAGCGGGGGTGTATGCCAATCCTGTTCGGAATAGTTCTCGGCCTTCAAGCCTAGCAATGAGAGCAGTTCAATAGCTTCGGCCCGTGTGGTGATGGCATCCCAGCCGACCAGCGTTTTAACAATCTGCTTGATTTCAGCATGATTGAGAAGCGACTGCCTCGCGCCGTGCAGTTTGCGGCTCAGCACCTGAGCATCGATTCCCAGAGCGCCGGCCAGTTCTTGCTGTTGTCGCCCTGCCTGGCGGAGCGCGGCGACAACTTTCTCACGAAAGAGCTTGAGATTGGTCAGGGAATGCGCGCGGGCATCGGTGGTCATAGCGTTATGCTCCTCAAATATAATATTGTAGGAACGTGGCAGTTTCCTGCCATCGCCTCTATACTCGTCCCCATTATACCGCAAAAGTCTAGCCTTTGAGCAAGAAAAAAGGCCACATTTGGTAACTTTGAATCATCTTTGAATCATCTTTGAATCACTTTACCACTTTTTTGTATTCTCATCCTGTTATATAGTAAGGATGGCAAAGGATGCTGAGGCACGGGGGGAGATTGCTTATCGACATGGAAGTCTTTATCTCGATCAGCAAGCCTGTCGCGGCAGTCTTTGCCGAGGAAATAAATACTTACCGCTTTCGCTGTCACTCACGCCCACGAGCCTGACGGCGGAAGGGGTTTGTCCAGTCTCCCGTAGATGAGATCTGCGATCGACTGGACAAAAGACGGTAAGTGGATAAGGCATGGTTGTGACGCGCACCTGTTTAGAACAGGTGCGCGTCATTTTTGCCCAATAAAATATGCTTTTGCTGTATTGACATGATCGCGCTTCTCTGCTATGCTAACGCCAACAAAAATACGTCGGAGGGAAGAGGAATGCATCCTGCGCCACAACTTTTTTCCTTTGGTCCGCCGCAGTCTCCAAAACCCGATATTTCGCAGAAGGCCACCATCCCACATTCAGCCGTCACCACCACACCCGCAACCCTGGATAGCGCGATAAAGTCAGATAGCCCCGGCAAGCGACGAGCCATCCAGCTCATCATCGCCGCTGCTTTTACCCTGACGCTGATCATCCTGATCTATATGGTCTGGAATCCGCCCGCGCCCACGCCTATTGCCAGCGGCTCCGCCATCACCCAACAAAATTTCGGCAGTTCTTCTACATCGGCAAATACGAATACATCATCTTCCAGCACGGGAGATGGGAGCATTCAGGTCTATATCACCGGCGCGGTCAAAAAGCCGGGCGTGTATACGCTGCCACCAGACGCGCGCGTCTACCAGTTACTTCAGGCGGCGGACGGGCCACAGCCAGACGCTAACCTGGTCGCTCTCAATCTGGCGGCAAAACTCACCGATGGAGAGGAAGTCTATGTGACAGTGATTGGAGAAGCGCCGCCGACCTATATGGGCGGCGTACCCGGCCCGTCTAACGGCACAAGCAATACATCCAGCAGCAGTACCGGTCTTGTCAATATCAACACGGCCACGGTGAGCGAACTGGAACAACAACTGCATGTGAGCAGCACCACCGCCAATAATATCGTCAATTACCGCACACAAAACGGCGCGTATACGTCGGTGGATCAGTTACTCCAGGTCATCAGCACATCGATCTTTAACCGCATCAAAAATATGGTCACGGTGTAGAGCCGTTATGCTACAACCCGCACCATCCAAAGAGATCGATCTACGCGGTCTCTGGCTGGTCGTGATCGCCGTCGCGTGGATGGCCGGTATCGTGCTGGACAAGTGGTTACTCGTACCGGCGGCACTCTTGCTGATCGGCGCGGGCGCGGCCCTGCTTGTCCTGATCGTGCTATGGCGCGATCAACGCGCGCGTCTGCTGCTGTTATTCGTCCTCTGGCTGCTGCTGGGCGCGTGGCGCTACACAATAGCCTCGCCTATTGGCGATCCGCACGCCATCTCCGCGTATATCGGCAGCGGCAAGATAACAATCCAGGGCAGCGTGGCCGAGCAGCCAGAGGATGAGAGTCGCAGTACTATCCTGTTCATCGCCGTGAGCAGCGTCAGCACGGACGGCGGGAATACATGGCAGAACGCGCACGGCCAGATCGAGGCGCAAATGCTGGGCGGCACGCTGGCAAATCCCTATGGCCCAAC
>DATLSW010000160.1:0-7291 GCA_035533955.1 Ktedonobacteraceae bacterium
CACAGAGCATGTTACCTCGCATGTGCTGGACATGATCGCCAATCACTACGGACACGGCCTCGCGCTGCACGGCGCTCAGGTCGGAGTCGCCACGCTCACCGCCGCGCAGCTCTACCAGCAATTCCTGGACACGTTCGATCCGCGCGCCGTCAACTTCGACGCCTGCTATCCCGCCGACGAACCGTTACAGGCGCACATTCAGCAGGCGTTCGCACCCATCGATCCATCAGGAGCTATGGCGCGAGAATGCTGGCGCGATTACAGCCAGAAGCTGGCGCTATGGCGGCGCAATCGCCCGCGCTTCGCGCAGTTCTGCGCTGACTGGCAAGACGTGCATCGTCCAAAGCTGGCCTCGCTCGTCTGCTCGCCGCAGACAGTACATGCCATCCTCGCGCAGGCAGGCGCGCCGCTCGCGCCGCGGCAACTGGAGCCGCCGATCAGCCCGGAAGAGTACGATTTCGCCGTGCGCAACGGCCATTTCATTCGCGCGCGTTTCGTCCTGGGCGATCTACTCTACTTTTCCCGAATACCATAGAGGTACAACCCAACTGGTGGTGAAGAATCCTGGAAAATCCGCGGAAAATATGGTACTGTTTCGATAAGTGATGCGTCTGTGATCTTTCCTGGCAGAGGCATGTTGTGCCATCTTTGAGAGGAGAAACATGAGTATCTTCGAGCGACTTCAGCGAAAGGGTAGCGCTGGTTCAGTTCGTACATCTTCGGCTTCGAGTTTTCTACAGTCCTCTCGATCATTCACTACGACAGCAATCCCTCATTACAAACAGGTCTCCTCTGATCAGCAAACGCGATCAACGTATGGCGCTGGCGTGCATCATTCTCTCGCCCGCATTCCCATTTCCCTGGCTGAGGGAGAAAACCACACCGGCATATCCGACAATCTGAAAGCAGGCATCGAAAACCTCTCTGGCATATCCATGCATGATGTGCGAGTTCATTATAATTCCGCTAAACCTGCTCGAATACAGGCTTTAGCATACACACAAGGGGTAAATATCCATCTCGGGCCTGGGCAGGAGAAGCATCTGCCACATGAAGTCTGGCATGTGGTGCAGCAGAAACAGGGTCGGGTGCAACCGACGATGCAAACCAGCGAGGGAGCAATGAATGATGATCCGGGCCTGGAGCGGGAGGCGACTGTGATGGGATTGAGAGCGACAGGTAGTGGGACAATAGCAGAATCGGTCAGGCTGCTTGCATCTCCCCCGTCACAAGGGATCATCCAGGGCGTCTTTAAAGTCGTGCGGACGACTTTCAGCAGCGAGCAGGACGTCGAAAATGCGAGACAAAAGATTCTCACAGATATTCCCAAGCACAGTTCAGCCAGCGGGGACGAAGTGGTGGCGCTGCTTAAAGATTGGGCGAAAGCGCATGAGTCGAAAGGGTACTACGGGAGCTATAAAGCTCTAGGTAAAGCAGGGTTGAGTGCGTTACGGATAGAGCAGGCGAAATCTCTCCCAAGTCTTATGCCAATCAAGGTCAAAACTGGTCCCGCGAAAAATTACAAGGCCAACAAACTCGCTAGAGCTGAGAAGGTTGAGAAACTTCGTGGGTTACATCGTGCCGCATCCTTAGAGAGCGTGAATGAAGCGGCTGTAACAGCCCATCGCGATGTCGGTAAAATGGTGTCACTCAAGCATAAAGGGGAGAAAAAATCATTTAAAGTTGGCTACACTACCAACTTTTTGGTTGGCGGCACTAGGGAGAGTGATTACAAGCAACTGTTCGCGCAAGCAAAGGCTCTTTCTGGCCTCAATGACAGCCAACTGGCAGCGCGCCTTATCAATGGTCTGCACGGCGAAACGGGGTATCTTGATGGCTTAAAAGACGACGCAAAAAAGTACATCATCAAGATCATTGCGCTCATCCAGGGGCCGGAATTTCGTCGCTCCGCGGTGAATCCGGTCGCTGCTACCGCTGCTCTCAACAAAGTCATTTCGGACAATAGTGATATTTATCAGACCCTGTTGGAGAATGCACTCTTCACCGTCTCCGAAAAAGTTGTCGAGCCTGGTGGCTCTCTACGATCACAATTCCATCGTGCCGATTTCCCACACAATGAAAATTTCCTACAGGCAGCCGAAAAGCAGTACGACACGATCTTGAAGTTAGCCGATGCGAACGGTGTTGACGTAGAGGACGAAAAGGCAGTAGAAACCTTCGTCGGACAAACGACGAAGAGTACGATGCAAGGGCTTCTCAGCGAGTTTGACCTCACATAGAGATAGGCTACCTGATCAAGTCGAGCAGGTGGATTCGATCTGGCGCTGAACTCAATCTCTCTTCTTTCAGGCGCAATACTATAACAGCGCGCCATCTGTTCGCTCTTGTAAATGATCGGCTTTTTGATGTACAGTAGCGATACAAGAAACATGTTCGCGAAGGAGGCCATCCCTCTTTGAGATACACGAAAGAACTATTAACAGAACGATTGTACGACATTCAGGAAGCTATCTCCAATATCACAACATACACCAGACAGGGACACGAAAGATTTGATGAAGATGAACTGGTGCGCGGCTGAGTAAGCCTTCAACTTATCACTATCGGCGAAACGGTTCGATGATCTTCCAACTCTCAAAGCTGCTGTAAAGGCAATTCTGAACGAAAAGGAGTCGCATGACCAGTAAAGACGAGCGCGTAAGCGCGGAGATCGAGCGCATCAAGCAGGGCGGCGCGGAGAAATACCACGCGCGCAACCGCGAGCAGAAGAAAATGTTCGTGCGCGACCGCCTCAAGCTGTTGCTCGACGACGGCAAGATCGAGTTTGAAGATGGCATGTTTGCCGAAAACCAGAACCCGGAACTGCCCTCCGACGGCAACGTGACCGGCTTCGGGCGCATTCACGGGCGGCCCGTGGCCTTCAGCGCCTCGGACTCGACGGTCAAGGCGGGATCGGCGGGCGAGAAGGGCGTGCAGAAAAGCCTGCGCATCCAGGAACTGGCAATGCAGATGCGTATCCCCATCTTTTATTTGATCGATTCCGCCGGGGCGCGCATCACCGACCAGTTACGCCTCTTCCCCGGACGCCACCAGGGCGGGCGCACCTTCTACAACCAGGTCAAAATGTCGGGCGTGGTTCCGCAGATCTCGATTATGTTCGGCCCATCGCCTGCTGGAGCCGCTTACACACCTGCTTTTGCCGATATCGCCATCATGGTGGAGGGCAACGCCAGCGCCTATCTCGGCTCGCCGCGCATGGCCGAGATGGTGACGCGCGAGAAGGTCACGCTCGAAGAGATGGGCGGCGCGCGTATGCACTGCACCGTCTCCGGCCTGGGCGATTTCCTGGCCGAGAGAGAGGAAGACGCTATCCGCGTCGCGCGCGACTATTTCCGCTACATGCCCCAGAACTATCTTGACAAACCCGCCGACGCCGCGCCCAGGGCGCCCGCCAGCGACCGCGCCCTGAGCGAGATCGTACCGGAAGTGCAGAGCAAGCCCTTCAACATGTACGACTTCATCAACTCGCTGGTTGATGCTGACAGCTTTCTAGAGGTTAAGAAGCTCTTCGCGCCCGAATTGATCACCGGCTTCGCTCGCCTCGATGGACGCGCCGTGGGCATCGTCGCCAACCAACCGCGCGTCAAGGGCGGCGTGATCTTCGTCGATTCGTCGGACAAGGGAACGCGCTTCGTCGATACCTGCAACGCTTTCAACATTCCCCTGCTTTTCCTGGCCGACGTCTCCGGCTTCATGATCGGCTCCGCCGTCGAGCGCGCGGGCATCATCCGGCACGGGGCCAAATTCATCGCGGCAGTCTCGCAGGCGGTCGTGCCGAAGATCTGCGTGGTGGTGCGCAAATGCTATGGCGCTGGCCTCTACGCCATGGCCGGTCCGGCCTTCGGCACTGACGCCGTGATCGCGCTGCCCACGGCGCAGATCGCTGTCATGGGGCCGGAAGCCGCCATCAACGCCGTTTTCGCCAATCAGATCGCGCAGTTGCCCGAAGCGGAGCGCGAGCCGTTCCGCAAGATGATGGAGGCGAAATACGCCGAAGACATCGACATCTTCCGCCTCGCCTCCGAACTGATCGTGGACACGATCACGCCCTTCGAGTCGCTGCGCGGCGAACTGATCGCGCGCTACGGCATCTACCAGAGCAAAAACGTCGTCTTCTCCGAGCGCCGCAACCCAATTTACCCGGTGTGAATGATCACCAGGATGTGGTAACATCAGGGGGCGCAAGCAAATCTACACAAAGAGGATTGCATGAAACAGATCGTATCCAGCATGGCGGGCGTGGTCCTGGAATTGCTCGTCAAACCCGGCGATCATGTCGACATTGACCAGGACGTGGTGATGTTAGAGTCGATGAAGATGCAAATTCCCGTCCAGGCGACGGCTTCAGGAACCGTAACAGCTATCAAAGCCAACGAGGGCGATTTTGTGGACGAGGGAGACGTGCTGCTCGAAGTGGAATAATCAATGGTCGATAGCAACGAATTTTTCCAGGACAACCATTCTGGTTGTCCTGGAACATGGCTACTCTAGACAGCTATAGCTGCTGCCGCTCTAAATCGTCGCCACTACTGCTGCCTGGCGGCGCAGCGCCCAGGTGGCGATCGCCAGTATCACGATAGCGCTCCCCAGCGTCACGCTGATATCGAGCAAAGCGTCGGCGAACGTCCCCTGGCTCATCATGGCGTTGGATATGCCATCCGCCATGTAGTAGGTCGGCAAGACTTTGACGACCTGCACAAACGGGCCGTTGCCCAACAGTTGCCCCAGTTGGCCGACGAAAAGCACCGGAAGGAAGTAGATGAAGCTGACGACACCGCTTACGCCGCCCGCCGCCGTAGTCGTCTGGAAGATGCTGCCAAAGAGCAGGCCCAGCGCCAGTCCAAAGCACGCGCCAAGCAATGTATAGAGCAGCACCAGCGGGACATTCCCCGTGTACCCACCTTGAATTGCCAGCACGATGCCAGAAAGAAGCAACTGATAGACCAGCACGATCAACAGTTTGCCGATGATCACATCGCTGAACGAGGCTGGCGTTACCATCAACATGCGCAGCGTCTTTTTCTCTTTTTCCTCAATCAGCAGCCCCGGCATGAGTACCAGATCTGTTATAAAGGAAACCATCGGAGAAGCCACGGCGTATATTCGCCCCAGGTCAAACCCGATATTTGTATCGGACGGAGGATTGATCGTCGCCGCAACAAGGCTGAGCGGCGGCCGCGGGCTGGCGACGGTGCGCGAGTAGCTGGTAATCGCCATCTGCACGAGTAAGCTTTGCTGCGTTCCCACGTCGTCGCCGTTGATGTAGAGGCTGAGTTGCGAGCGCTGGCCCGCGCGCAAGCTGCTGTCGAAGCCAGCAGGGATCACCATCCCAATAGCATACGATGAGCTTTTATGCGTACCATTCGATCCAAACTGAGCGGCAACATCCGCGGGGGAATTTGCCTGAATCACTTGAGAGTCGGAAGACCTGCTTTACGAGCGGCACAGCGTACAGGGAAACCTCAAGTTCTATTGCCAGATGCACGGACTGCCCGGCAGTCGCGTCAGCGCCGTGCTGACCGAACTCGGCCTGAGCGATCAGGCGGCAAAAACGGCCTTGAAGTTGACGCCAGCCGCGCAGCGCCGCCTGGCCTTCGCGCGACTGCTGGTGGGTCAGCATCGCCTCTGGCTGCTCGACGAGCCAACCGCGCGCACCGACCTGGACACGCAGGAATTGTTCGCCCGCCTGATCAAGCAGGCTGCCGCCAACGGGGCCGCCATCCTCTTGACAGACGAAGATCTCACCTGGGCGGGCAAGTGTTGCACGCGCGTAGTGGAACTGGGCGACGGTCGTATCACGAACACCTACACGCTTGAAAGTGCCAATGATAAAGAAACGCCCGCGCCCGAACGCTTCTCGCCCTTCAAAGTACCCGCCCGTAAAGAGGATCGCATCCTGCTCTACGATCCGAGCGACATCCTCTACGCCACCAGCCGCGACGGCAAAACCTACCTGCGCACCGACAGCGAAGAGGCGGTCACGAACTTCACGCTGCAAGAACTGGAGACTCGCCTGACGGGGCGCGGCTTCTTCAAAGCGCACCGTGCCTATCTCGTAAACCTCCAGCACATAAAAGCCGTGATCCAGTTCACGCGCAACAGCTACTCCCTACAACTCGACGACAAACCGCAGACGACGATCCCGCTCAGCAAGCAATCCGAGAAAGATTTGCAGGAGTTGTTGGGATATTAGCCTTGTCTAGAAAATGCCCAGATGTCTTTGACCAGAAATTGTTGAAAATCGAAGATTTGCTGGCGCAATCGCTCATTCACGGTCATTTCTGGCCTGGGATCAACATAATACACGCCATTCAGTCTGTTCAATGCTACAGTGTAGCCTAAGAAATGGTTACTCTTGAACGTGGAATTGATCCAAACATATTGCCACCTTTCATGGCGCGCTGCACATCATGGAGAAAGATTGCCACGACTGGAATATCTCGACCCAGCAGTTTGGTAAGCAGATACTTATCGAGAAATATCTTGTCAATTCTATCTTTGCTGGTCGTTTTCACCGAACCGACGATCTCCGAGGGTAGGAGGTAAGGGATTTCTGCTGTGACTATAGCCTGATCGTGGGAGAAAACCAGGTCGAGCTGATAAGACATAGTATAATCGGGATAACCCGGCACAGGAATCTTGATCGTGCGCGGCTCGCATACTAAACCTATTTGCTGGATAAGAAGCTTAATAAGCGTCTCAAAGATCTGTCCAACTCGTTTTCGAGATTGATTAGGGTTCTCAAACGAGTCACCAATACAACCGATGACCTGTTGCAAAGTGTAAACGATCTTGTTTAACTCGTTGGTGCTTATATATTGCCTGCCAAACTCTTGATCAGCAATTGTTCCCTTGAATCGTCTAACATCGTCGAGAAAAGTGAT
This sequence comes from Ktedonobacteraceae bacterium, assembly GCA_035533955.1. Lineage (GTDB taxonomy): Bacteria > Chloroflexota > Ktedonobacteria > Ktedonobacterales > Ktedonobacteraceae > CADDZH01. The sequence goes on from DATLSW010000160.1 coordinate 6,906, forward strand.
AAAACGCTCAAAAGCGTCCTTGAAACTACTTTCTATTTCGATGAACAGGTTGGTATTGAGAGGACGGGTAATGCTAAAGCGATAATCTTCGGTGTACTGGTAGAAGATATACATAGGCTGTGAGGGAGAAACAATTTTAGTGGGCTGTGTCTCGTTGATGAAAGAGAGAAAAGCAAGACAGGTAGCCATGTAATCGTCCAGCTTTTGGAATGCAGCCAGATCTCGTACACGCTCTTGTAGAACAGCTAAAGTAGCTTCGCTCATCGAATCGACTTTCTCCGCTCCGCATTTTCCAGATCATATTGAATCCACTTCTCAACGGGCCAGTCTTCAACCAATTCGATACGCTCTGCTGCCCATTGGCAATATTCCAGGGAGGTGTCGCA
>DATLSW010000161.1:0-3174 GCA_035533955.1 Ktedonobacteraceae bacterium
GGAATGGGCTGATCGGGGCGATCGTAGATGGTGGCATTGAGCGTATGATAGTATTGGCCGTCATAGGTCACGAGATCATCGCTCCAGAGCTTGCGGATGAGGTCCACGGCTTCGCGCAGGCGCGCCAGCCGCTCTTTGGGCGCAGGCCACTCCGCCGCCGTCACGGCGACTTCGTTCAGCGATTCGCCCGCGCCAACGCCCAGGATGATGCGGCCTGGGCTCAAGACGCCGAGCGTACCGAACGCCTGGGCGACGATAGCTGGCTGATAGCGAAACGTCGGGGTCAGGACGCTCGTGCCGAGCAAGATGCGTTCGGTGCGCGCGCCAGCCGCGCCCAACCAGGCCAGGGCATTTGGCGCGTGTCCATTCGTATGCCGCCAGGGCTGGAAGTGGTCGCTGACCCAGACGCTATCAAAGCCAAGCTGTTCGGCTTCCACCGTGAAATCGAGCAATTGACGCGGCCCAAATTGTTCAGCCGATGCTTTATAACCAAGTTTGAGTGTATCACTCATGTTGATTGCCTTTCTGACAAATTATTGGTAATGTACCTTATAGGTATATGCCTTTTGCCAGGAATCTGTCAATAGGCACAATCGGATAGAGGATGGGTGCGACGCACTCCGAACATCTCACCCATCCTCTATCCAGAAAAGGACAAACGGAATAACCACAGTATACTTGCTGTTATCCTTCATAGAATATGCTGAGAAGAAGTGAGGTTGAGAATATTCCTATGACGAAATTATATGATGTGATCGTTGTCGGCTCTGGCCCCGCGGGCTACACGGCGGCGCTGTACGCGGCGCGCGCGAATCTGTCGGTGCTGATGTTCCAGGGCTACCAGCCGGGCGGGCAGTTGATGCTGACCAGCGATGTCGAAAACTATCCCGGCTTTGAAGAAGGACTGCTGGGACCAACCTTGATGGAGAAGTTCGAGGCGCAGGCGCGCCGCTTCGGCGCGGAACTGGTCTCCGAAGACGTGACCGACGTCGATTTCAGCAAACGGCCTTTCACGATCACGACCGACTCCGGCGCCTTTATGGCGAAAGCGGTGATTATCTCTACCGGAGCCAGCGCGAAGTGGCTGGGCCTGCCGAGCGAGGAACGCTTGCAGGGACGCGGCGTGAGCGCGTGCGCAACCTGTGATGGTTTTTTCTTTAAAAATAAAGATATCGCGGTCATTGGCGGCGGCGATACCGCGATGGAAGAGGCAACCTTCCTGACACGCTACGCCAGCCATGTGACGGTAATTCACCGGCGCGATGCGCTGCGCGCCAGCAAAATTATGCAGGATCGCGCTTTCAATAACCCCAAGATTAGCTTCATCTGGGACACCGAAGTGGCCGAGGTATTGGGTGACGAGGCGGTCACGGGTGTGCGCTTACGCAACCTGAAAACGGACGAGGAAAGCACGCTGCCGGTGCAGGGTCTGTTCCTGGCGATTGGACACCAGCCAAACACCGACCTGTTCAAAGGCATCGTGGAAATGGACAAAGTCGGCTATATTACGCAGGTCGAGCATACCATGACGAGCATCCCCGGCGTCTTCGCCGCGGGCGACGTGTCCGATCATCGCTATCGCCAGGCAGTGACCGCCGCCGGTGACGGCTGCCGCGCCGCCATCGACGTCGAACGCTGGCTGGAGAGCCAGGGCGAGACGGTCTACGTGGAAAACTGGAACTGACAAGTTCAAACATACCCCCCAGAAACAGGTAGTTCGGGGCGCAAATCCATGCGCCCCTTTTTTTACGGAAAATCAATACAAATCATCTTGCCAGCACATCCTCTCATCAGTATAATTGAACAAAGCCTACCTCACCGTTGAGAGCCTGAACAGCATTGTTCAAGAGAGGGGTCTGCACGCATGGAGATCACCGATAAGCCTGGGAGCGCCGATATTGGCACGCCAGGGTCCACGGCGCTGCGGCGCGTGTCCATCTTCGAGCAAATCAACATCAACGTCTTCTGGATCGCCAACAACTTCCACTGGCAGGCGCTGTTTGCCATCGTCATCCCCAGCATGGTCGCCAAATTGCTTGATCCAGCGCAAAAAGACATCAATCTCGCGCTGGTTGTGGTCTGGGGGACGCTGGTGGCCGTCGTCGTCAACCCACTGATCGGAGCAATTTCTGATTATGCCCCGTTCCGCATGGGACGCCGCCGACCCTTCATGCTGATTGGCACGGTCGTCAATGTGATCGTACTGGTACTCTTTGCCTATTCGCCGTACTTCGCCTCCTCGCACGCCGTCCTGCTGCTCATCTTCGCGCTGCTTTTCCTGCTGCTCCAGTTCAGCAACAACCTCGCCAACGCTCCCTGGAGCGCGATCATCGCCGACAAAGTGCCGCAACACCAGCGCGGCCTGACGGCGGGCTTCAACGGCCTCTTCACGCTGCTCGGCACCATTGTCGGCTCAGTCGTTGCCGGCATCATCGTGAATAAAAACGATTCCTTGCCCCTGTACAAAAACGAGATCGTCGAAATTTTCATGATCATCGCCGCCGTGCAGATCATCTTCGTGGCTTATACTGCGCTGACCGTGAAAGAGACGCCATTACAGAAGACAAATCACGCCGAATTCCAACTCGTAGCCAGTCTGCGCCGCTTCCTCTTCAAGCCAAACCAGTATCCCGACCTGTCCTGGGTACTACTGGCGCGCCTGCTGATGATGATGGGAATCTGGGGTGTGTTTTACTTCTTACAGTATTACTTCGATGATGTGCTGGGCGGTCCTGGCGTCAAAACAATTTTCTTCAACAGCCCGTTCTCCGGCGAGCAATTTTCCGGAACGCTATTCCTGCCCATCCTGCTGCTGACGGCGCTGCCGACTTCGGTTATTGCCGGTTGGATTTCCGATCACTATGGACGGAAAATACTGGTCTACATTTCTGGCGCGGTCATGACCGTCGTCTGCCTGCTCTTCATCGTGTTTCAGAGCCAGTATGGCGCGTTGATCTCCGGCGCCTTCTTCGGCATCGGCTATGGAGCCTATTCCTGCGTAGACTGGGCGCTGACGACGGACGTGCTGCCGCCGACCGACGAGGCGGGCAAATTCTTGGGCCTCTGGTCGGCAATGGGCATATTGCCGCAGGTGATAGGAATCACTATCGGGGGTGTGTTACTGCAACTGATGCACACGCTGCCCAACCACATCGGCTACACCACGCTGTTCAT
>DATLSW010000162.1:0-11259 GCA_035533955.1 Ktedonobacteraceae bacterium
GCTGCCCGTGGAAAACGCCGACCACCTGCAAAAGCAGGGCGTCGAGATCGTGCGCGGCGATATCACCGATGCTGGCACGCTGCCTGCCGCCGTCAAAAACATCGATATCGTCTTTCACCTGGCGGGCATGATGGGCGTCAATCGGCCTCTGGCCGATTATCGCCTCGTCAATGTCGAGGGGGCCGTCAATTTGTATAAAGCGGCCCAGGCGGCTGGCGTGCGTCGCTATGTGCATACCAGTTCGCACACCGTTTATGGTCTGGGGTATGGCCGCTACATGGTCGAGACCGATCCTCTGCGACCCGATCCTGATCCCTACAGCATCACCAAGACCGAGGCTGATCGCCTGATCCGGCGCATGCTGCTGACGAGCGGCATGGAAACGGTCGTCTTGCGCCCTGGCACGTTTTTCGGTCCCGGCGACAAGCTGCATTTTGGCCGCATGGCGCAGCGCCTGAAAAACGGCAAAGGCTTGATCATCGGGTCGGGCGATAATGCGCTGCCCTTCTGCTATGTAACCGACGTGGCGCAGGGCTTTTTGCTGGCGGGCTATCACGACAACGCTCCCGGCAACGTCTACAACATCACCAACGACAAACCGCTCACGCAGCTTGAGATGTTCAACGCCATTGCCGATGCCACCGGCGGCCAGCGCCCGACGCGGCGCGTGCCGTACCTGCCTCTCTACTACGGCGCGATTGTGGCGGAGAAAGTTGTGGCGCGCGCGACGCGCACGAAGCCCGTCGTCACGCAGTTGGGCGCGATGATGTTCGGCAGCGACAACCGGCACAGCATCGACAAAGCACGGCGCGAGCTGGGCTACGAGCCGCGAGTCGATCTACTTGATGGGATCAAGCTGGCCTCAGAATGGTTCAACGCTGGCGGCATGGAGAAGCCTGCCATCACGGAGGCCAGCCAGTACATGCCGCTGGCGGGAGCCAGATCGTAGTGTTATTGCTGCCGTGGGAAAAGCCCGTGCCAGAACTCGGTAAGCTGATGGCGGGTTTCTGAGCCGGGCCAGGGCGCGAGCAGTAACATTGCGATCAGGCCGCTGGCGAGTCCCAGGCGGAAAAGCGTTTGGTTACGCTTCCTTCTGCGCGCCCTACTCGCAAGCTGATCCTGCATCGTATCCCGCGTGGCCTGGATGCTCTGCTGCGCCTGCTGCAAGCCCTTGCTGGCCTTTTGGGCGCTCTTTTGCAGCGCGCGCTGTGTCTGGGTTAAGCCGGACTGGAGAGAATCCTGGGCCGCGTTCGTGAGAGGCTTGATATTCTTCTGCGCCTTCTTCAGGTTCTTTGTCGCGCCTTTCTGGCCCTTTTGCAGCAGATCTTGCGCGGCTCCCAGAGCCACCAGCAGGGCTTCCTGCGTCCTGGTTAACCCGGCTTGCGCCGTATCCTGGGCCGCCGACAGAGCCGATTGAGTGCTGTCTTGAACCGTTCCCATTGCCGATTGCGCCATCCCTTTGATCTTATCTTTGTTGACGACGCCGTTGGCTGGTTGCATATCGGTTATTTTCATAGCGTTACTCGCTCCTGGCAGTTTGCCTGGTGGTGACGGCCATGTCTTTTCCTGTCTGCTTCACCTCATCGGCGGCGCGCCTGGCAAGATCACCCAGGTTACTGCCCGTATCTTTCACCATAGACGTTGCCTGCTGCGCGTAGCCTCTCAGATTGCTGCCAGTTTGTGAAACACGATCAGAAACTTGCGAGACGTACTCGTTCAACGGCACGTTTTCGGGCAGATAGCCACGCATTTCCTGGATGCGCTCAGCTAGCAAGCGGCGCATTTCTTCACCTGTCACCGGCGCGATGAGCAGGCCGATGCCGGCGCCAATGAGCAGGCCGATCATGAAACGTTTCATTGTCAAAATCCTTTCTAAGTCTTTGACAGCGCGTTCACTGTCTGAAAATGACCTATTCATCTACCATGATAAGACACGGGCCAAGCTCTTTAATGGTTTCAGGCAGTCTCCTTTTCTCCAATCGTAATATATGCTTCCCAGCGGTGGGTGCGCGCGAGTTCCGAACGGCGGCGCAGGTGGTTCGCTTCGAGCGGGATGTGCTGGCCGAAATCAGCATCGGGTATTTCCGTGGTCGTTGTGCCTGTACTTGTCTCGCGGTCCGTGTGCAGGGGGGCGTCAGCTTGTTGTTCGTAGCCATCGGGATCGAACGTGTGATGATGTTTGCGCGCATCGAAGAGGGCAGCCGGTCCGTAGACGAGCGCCTGGAAGAGCAACAGGAACGGCTGTAGAAAGCCGACAGGCAGCAGGCTCGCGCCCTCGACGACGATCAAGCGACCGCCGGGGCGCAGCACGCGCTCGACTTCGGCGATGACATCGGAGTCGTAGATATAGTCGGAGGGAAACGTGCTGACGACGCTATCGAAAGACTGGTCGCTGAAGGGCAGGCGCTGCGCCGTTCCCTGAATGATCCAGGCTTGCTTGTCCAGCTTGCGGCTTTGCAGCGTCTCGCGCGCCGCCGCTACCATTTCCGGCGATTCCTCAACGGCGTGGCAGGTGTGACCGGCCTCGGCCATGTCGGCCAGTAGATCGCCCAGGCCGCAGCCCAGTTCCAGCACGTCATGCCCGCTGATGCGCGGCAAGACCAGGCGTTGCCACGCGCGCCACTGTCCCGCGAAGGGTACAGTGCTGGCGAAACGGTAGAAATAGCGGTTGTGATATAACGTCTCAAACAGCCACTTACGCAAACTCGGCGTCATGATTCGCCTGCTTTCGTGAAGATGTCGAGCAAATCACTTATTTGCTCAATAACCAGATCCGGCTCCGCGCCAACGTGTGGCGCTTGCTCGCCACGCCGCGCCTGGGTCAGAATATAGTCATCGTCGGTCACATGCAGTCCGGTCAGAGGATGGGCGGCAGATACGCTTCGTCCCGCGAGCAGCGCGGAAGCCTGTTCGCGCATTCCCGGCTTGGGCTTCCAGATGGTGAAGAGGCCAATGCGCTGCGCGCCGGCAATATCCGAGAGCAGCGAGTCGCCAACCATCGCAGCCTGCGCGGACGGAACATGCAGCTCGTGCAGGACGCGATGAAAGATGGCTGGATGCGGCTTGCGGATACCGAGATCGACGGATATCGCGATGTGGCAGGGATCGATGAATTGTAGAATGCCCAGCGTCTCCAGGTCTTCCTGAAAGATCTGCCCGCCCCAATGGCGGTTGGAGACGGCCCCTAGCAGGAAGCCGCGCCGCCGTAGTTCCGCCAGCGTCGGCAACACATCCGCGAAGAGCGGGCGCGACTGCGGGATGCGCACGCGCAGCGCCTCGAAGATCGCTGCTCCCTGCGCCTGATCAATGTCCGCGATCTCCCAGCGGTGCAGCACCTCGGCGGCGACCATACCGCCATTCGGCTGCGCGTAGGGCTGGTGGTGGATCAGCCAGTTCATGCGCTTGTCGATGGTCTCGTGCAAGCAGCGGCCTAACGCCTCGTCAGTAAGATCGGGCCAATGATCGCTGGCCGTCAGTGCGCGCAGCAGCGCGGCGGCCCGCGTATTGGAAGCGTTTTCCATACTCCGCCACTGCTCCAGGTCGCGGCGCGACCAGAGCGTATCGCCGAAATCGAAGAGCAAGCAGCGCATCGCGCGCGTTCTGATCGTTGGCAGAGGTTTCTCTGGCAAATTCTCTTCCTCTATAGCTCCCGAACACAATAGAGGCTCAACCATCCAATTTCACAACCTGCAAGTTGTGAAATTGGATGGTTGAGCCTCTACTTTCTATACCTCTTCGGCCAGGACATCGTCAACCAGGCCGTACTCGGCGGCCTGCTGAGCCGACAGGTAGTAGTTGCGGTCAGAATCCTGCATGATGCGCTCCGTCGTCTGGCCGGTGTGCTTTGCCAGGATTTCGTAGATGCTGCGGCGCAGGCGCAAGATTTCGCGCGCCGTGATCTCGATATCCGCCGCCTGACCTTCCGCGCCGCCGAGCGGTTGGTGGATCAGCACCGTCGAATTGGGCAGGCAGTAGCGTTTGCCCTTCTCGCCCGCCGCCAGCAGCACCGCGCCCATGCTCATCGCCATGCCCATGCAGACGGTCGAGACCTCAGGCTTGAGCCACTGCATGGTGTCGTAGATCGCCAGGCCAGCGTAGATGCTGCCGCCGGGCGAGTTGATGTACATGTTGATGTCTTTGGTCGCGTCCTCGCTCTGGAGGTAAAGCAACTGCGCGACCGTGATATTGGCAACGGTATCATCAATGGGCGTGCCGATAAAGATGATGCGCTCTTTCAACAGGCGCGAAAAGATGTCCCAGCCGCGCTCGCCGCGGGGCGTGGTCTCAACCACGTTAGGCACATAAACGCCGCGCGGTTCCAAAATTTCTTGCGTTTCTTTTGACCATTTCGGGTCGCGTGGATTAAATGGTGTCACCATCGTACTCCTTCTTTATGTCTGGTAACGAACGATCCACCCGCGATAGGCAGACCGCCGGTAAAACAAAATGTGCAGAGGATTCTCACAGCAGTGGAATGCTGTGTGCTATCGTACCGTTATGATAGCACTTGCAAGACACAAACGCAAGAATTGAACTCACTCTTCGCTTTCGGCGTCGCTCTCTTCGGCAGAAGAACCGAGCAGCGCGCCGAACCGGCTGATGCGCGCAAGCTCAGCATCAACGCGGGCGTTCGCGACGGGAGTGTTCACGCCATACAGGTCGCGCACAAGTTGCTCAATTTCTGCGTCTTTTTCCGGCGTCGGGGGCTTGCCCGTGGCAATGACTGCATCGACGATATCCGCGATGCGGTTATGAAAATAAGCCTGCCGGGTGTCGGTAAAATCGATGCGCCGCAGCGGCAACTCCATGATGGTTTTCTGTGTCATGTAGGGGAAACTTTTCCATTCAATATCCCCAAGTTTCTTGTAATAGCGATACAACATCATGCGCGAATTAAGAACGCCGAGCATATAGCTGAGACGTAATGGCATGTGCTGCTCAGGTAAGGCATTGCGTAACTTAAAGATGAAGACGACCTGGTTGGTAAATGCTTCCGTCAGATCAATGGTGGCATAGATGCCACGTCCCGTTTTGCGAACGAGCAGTTTCTCACCCTGGTAGAGGGCAGGTGAATGGTAATCAATGCCGAGGTAGGTCCACTTTTGCACATCAGATTTTGTATAGGTTTGACCGCATTGCTGACAACGACGTGTTTCTCCTGGCACAAATAGAGGTGCTGTCAAATCGCAGAAGGAGCAGCTTTTATGGGGATTGTGTGGACCTGGACAGGGGCAATGCGGAAACGCTCTCACTTTCGAAGTATCAATAAAACGGGTTTCGATGATTTGATAGCGATTTACACTTTCTCCCACGATGATTGGCTGGTTGTTCAGTGTGGTACGCGCGGGTGTAATGATCGTGGCTTTGGGACAGTCCTCGTAGCGAATCATCCGGCGACAGCCCTCGCACTTCACCGGCTGGTCAGCGCCATTTTTCTGCTTTTGTGGAATGGAACGCCAGACGCCGCAGTGGGGACACGCCATGACATATCCGTTTTTGGATAACTCGACGCCCCGGCTTGAAGTGGTTACTGCTTTCCAATCCAGAGCATCACGGTCAATGGCTTGAATGATCTGCAAGTCATCGTCGCTGGCAAAAATATCAAACGCCTTTTCTTTGTTATGATTGAATCTTGCCTGGGTAATCGTGATCCCGTCGCGATCTAGCAGTTCTTGTATCACATTGTGACGAGACGATTTGAGCAACTGCTCGCGCTCGGCTTTGACGACAATATGACTGCGCAGCAAATGATCATGCGCGACACTATCGCTGCGCTTGAAGATGAAAGCCACAGCGGCTCGAAACACATCCTCAAAAATGCCTTCCCCCAGCTTGACCAGGCTCTCGATTTGATAGTGACGCGAGATCAACTCTCGCAAAGGAGTATGTTGTGGCAGTTGAAGGATGCTGTCAGGGACGATATATCCGAACAGATCGCCAGCACGGAGTAGTTGCGTTGCACGCTCGATGAACAGATCGTAAGAGTCATACTGTCCCTTCGCAAGGCGATAGCTATCCATTGACAATTTCTCCAGCGAGATATGCGCTCCCCATGGTGGATTGCCCAGAATGATACGCTGCTGGTTTTCTGTACCGAGCAGCGCATCGATGTCGAGTGAGGGATCAAGCGAATCGGCGACCACAAAACTTCTGGAAAGATCGGGAAGACGTCTTTGCGGTGGCTCATCGCTACTCCTCATATAATCGCCGGGCTGAGTGCGCAGCAGCAGGAGCCACATATTCAATTTGGCTTCGCCAATGGCCTGCGGGTCGCGATCGATACCAAAGATATTATGGCGCAGTACCGCGTCGCCAGGATTTGTCTCCTTTTCCAGTCCCGCCTCAATGAACGTGAACCAGTTGTTCTGAAAATCCTTTGCCATCACGTTCGCCAGGAGTTCGTTCCATTCATTATATATTTTGACGAAGGTGTTATACGCGGCGATAAGAAATGAGCCACTGCCACAGGCTAAATCGAGAACTTTGATCGATTTCAGCCGGTTGATGGTCGCCTGCGCGTCTTTGTACCGCTGGTTTTGCAAGCAGGAAGCTGCCTCTTCAAGAATGCGCGCTGCGACCTTGCCCAATGTGCCTTCAACCAGGTAGCGAACGACATAGGTGGGTGTGTAATAGGCCCCTTCCTGCTGCCTGAGCGTCTGATCGGTGCGGATCAGCACATGGTTGTTTTCTTCGATAAGATGATGAGCCAGGAATTGCTCGTACACTTGCCCGATAATGTCCTGGGTTAACGTATGAAAGTCATAGTTATAAGGCGTGCTGAGCGCAAAACGTTGCTGCCCAACCTGTTCCCCGATTAGTTCGCGAATCTCGCGATCCTTCTCAGGCCAGTAAACGTCGGGGTCTACCAGCGGGCGAATGTATTTATTCGGCATGGTAATTTGTGTGATGGTATGGCCCAAAATATCGGTTAAGCTCGCACATATTTCCTCGATCAGCGTATTTTTGAAGAGTTCGGTATTCAGGTCTATCTCAATATCCTTGAAAGTCGTCATCAACCGCTGATCGAAAAAGGGAAACCTATCAGTGTTGCGTAGTTCCCGTTGCCAGTTCTCATATTCGCGCACGAGAGAATAATAAGGATGGAGGCCGTAAGTCTCTAACACACGAATAAAAATGATCCTGTTCACTATTTGCTGGGAAAGCGCCTTTGCTTGTTCCAGGGTTAACTCAGGCTGTGACTGCTTTAGTCCATTTGCCAGCAAGAGACGCCAGAGTTTCAGATCGTTCAAAAAGGATTTTCCTAGTGGCACATGCCGCTTTTCGTAGTAGACGCTGGTAATCTGGTCATGGCCGAGTTGTTCGCGGTTGAGCAACCGGTAGAGCAGAGGTGCGTGTTCAACGTAATCCTGAGAAGTCAGCTTGAAGAAGGGTTCATAATCGGCGATGTTGAGGATGTAGAGTTCACGGAAATTCGTCAGGATAATCCACCTGACCGGGTCTTCGGTTCTCAATGACAACTGGTAATCATGCAGATAACGGCGAATCTGTTTCTGATATTTTTTCCACAAATCTTCTTCCAGCAGTGACTTTGCCTCAAGCAGCGCCAGCCCTTTGCGATCATCCGGGTCTCTCTTCAGGGTATAATCTACCCAGACAAGTTGCCCAATACCCTGACGGCGCATCGAGGCTTCGGGCGTCCGGTGATCCGCGTCAAAGCCCAGCGCGTCCAGAAAAGGCACGATGAGTTGATCTTTTGTCGTTTCCTCTGGTTTTCCTCTACCCGCTTTCCCTGGCGATAGGTGTCGTAGTTTAGCTTCAACGTCCGTCGCTGTCGTTACCAGGCGTTCCAGGGCTACCTTCAACTCATCAGCGCTTCCCATAATTTGTCCTCTTACGTATTACATCTTCCAGTCACGCCATCTTAGCAAGAACCAGGCTCCAAGTCAACAGCAGCGAACTTTGACATGACTACACTCAAACTTTCTTGCGATAAAGCACTCATATATGCTATACTACACAGCAGCGAAATAACGAGCAACCTTTATCGAGGTGTGTAGAGATGAAACCAGAGCGATTTACCGAGAAGGCCCGCGAAGCGATCAGCGAGGCATCGAATATCGCGTCCCAGCATAACAACCCGCAGATCGAGGTCGAACATCTGCTGGATGCGCTGCTGCTGCAAGAGAGCGGCGTGGTGCAGCAGGTCATACGCAAGGTCGGCGGCAGCGTTGACGCGGCCCGGCGCACGATTGAGAGCGACATCGAGCGCATGTCGCGCGTCTACGGGGGCAGCGAGCCGGGCATCTCGCCGCGCCTGCGCCAGACGTTGGAAGATGCATGGCGCGAGATGAGCAACTTCAAGGATGAATACCTCAGCGTCGAACATCTGCTACTCGCCATCCTGGGCGGCAAGAACGAGGGCGCGCTGCGGGCGCTGCGCGCGGCTGGCCTGACGCGCGATAACGCCTTGCAAGCTCTTACCGCCATTCGCGGCGCGCAGCGCGTCACCGACCAGAACCCCGAAGGCAAGTACCAGGCGCTGGAGAAATATGGGCGCAACCTGACGCGGCAGGCCGAGCAGGGCAAACTCGATCCCGTCATTGGGCGCGACGAAGAGATTCGCCGCGTCATCCAGGTATTGAGCCGCCGCACCAAGAATAACCCGGTGCTGATTGGCGAGCCGGGCGTCGGTAAAACCGCCATCGTCGAAGGACTGGCCCAGCGCATCGTGCGTGGCGATGTGCCTAAGACGCTGGCCGACAAGCAGATCATCGGCCTCGACCTGGGCGCGCTCGTCGCCGGAGCGAAGTATCGCGGCGAATTTGAAGAACGTCTCAAGGCCGTATTGAAGGAAGTGACAGGCGCCGAGGGCGGCGTCATTCTCTTCATTGACGAACTGCACACCCTTGTTGGCGCGGGCGCGGCGGAGGGCGCGATGGACGCCTCGAACATGCTCAAGCCCATGCTGGCGCGCGGCGAACTGCACTGCATCGGCGCGACGACGCTTGACGAGTATCGCAAGCATATCGAGAAGGATGCCGCCCTGGAACGCCGCTTCCAGCCGGTGATGGTCGATCAGCCATCTGTGGAGGACACTATCAGTATCCTGCGCGGCCTCAAGCAGCGTTACGAGGTGCATCATGGCGTGCGCATCCAGGACAGCGCGTTAGTAGCGGCGGCCATGCTTTCCAATCGCTACATCACCGACCGCTTTTTGCCGGACAAAGCCATCGATCTCGTGGACGAGGCCGCCAGCCGCCGCCGCGTCGAACTGGACAGCACGCCCAGCGAAATCGACGCGCTGGACCGCCGCGTGCGCCAGTTGCAGGTGGAACAGGAGGCGCTGAAAAAAGAGACCGATGCCGCCAGCCGCGAGCGCCGTGCCAGGGTCGAGCAGGAGATCGCCAACTTGAACGAGCAGTTGCTCGCGCTGAAGCTTTCGCTGGAACGCGAGCGCGAGCCAGTCGAGGCTATCCGCAAGCTCAAGAAGGAACTGGAAGAAGCCCAGGTTGAGCTGGACAAGGCCGAACGCAAGATCGATCTGGAAGAGATGGCGCGGCTGCGTCACGGCGTCATCCCCGATCTTGAGCGGCGCATCGCCGAAATGGAGTCGCAACTGACGAATATTCAGAGCGTGCGCATGTTGAAAGAAGAGGTAGACGCTGAAGATATCGCCGAAATTGTCTCAAAGTGGACGCACATTCCGATTACGCGTTTGATAGAAGGCGAAGTGCAAAAGTTACTGACGATGGAAACGCGACTGCGCGAGCGCGTTGTGGGGCAAGATCACGTCTTGCAGGTTGTTGCGGATGCTATGCGCCGCGCCCGCGCCGGGCTGCAAGACCCCAACCGTCCTCTGGCGAGCTTTCTGTTTTTAGGGCCGACGGGCGTGGGTAAGACCGAACTGGCGCGCGCTCTGGCGGAGTTTCTCTTTGACAGCGAGCAGGCGATGGTGCGCATCGACATGTCCGAGTACATGGAGAAACACAGCGTTTCGCGGCTCATCGGCGCGCCGCCCGGCTATATCGGCTATGACGAAGGCGGCCAGTTGACGGAAGCGGTGCGCCGCCATCCCTACTGCGTCGTGCTTTTTGACGAGATCGAAAAGGCCGCGCCGGAAGTTTTCAATGTCCTGCTGCAAATGCTCGACGATGGTCGCCTGACGGACGGTCAGGGCCGCACCGTCGATTTCAAGAACACGGTCATCATCATGACCAGCAATGTTGGCGGTGGCTGGCTGCACGAGTATGACGGCATGGACGAGGACGAAGTGCAGCGCACGATTCGCCAGCGTTTGCGCGAAGAGGGTTTTCGACCGGAGTTCATCAACCGCATCGACGAGGTGATCATTTTCCACCAGTTGGGCCGCGACCGTATCAAAGAGATTGTGGACATCCAGGTCAATCGCCTGCGCCCGCGCCTGGCAGAGCGGCATATTACGCTGCACCTCAGCGACGCGGCGCGCGCCCTGCTGGCAAACGAGGGCTATGATCCGCAATTCGGCGCGCGTCCGCTGAAGCGCGTCATCCAGAAAGAGATCGAGAATCGCCTCGCGCGCTCGCTCCTTGACGGCACGCTGCGCGACGGTGATATCGTAGAACTGGATGATCGGGATGGGCAACTGGTGATGGAGAAACAGGCATAATCACGACAAGGATATCTTCCATGCAGCCTGATAATACACAACAACTGAACGCGCACGAACATCTGCTGGAAATGTTGAGCAACGTCGTACTGGAAATCAACGCGCTACAGGCTGTTGCTCAGGACGAGTCGCCTGATCTGGGCGTCTTGCGCGGCGGCCTGGCGTTGATCGAGCAAGCCACACGCGCCGCCGTCCAGGAAATCCGCGCCGCCAGCGACGATCTGCCTCTGCCTGAACTGGTCGGCGTCACGCTGGCGGAGGCGCTGGCGCGTCTTGTCGATGAGACCGGCGAGTCGCTCGGCCTCTCCAGCCGCGTCACCATCTCCGGCGCGGAACGCCCGCTACCTGCTGCCACCGGGCGCGTGCTGTATCGTCTTGCCCAGGAGAGCCTTTACCAGGTGCAGCAGCGCGGCAACGCGCGCAAGCTGCGTTTCACGTTTCACTATGGACGCAATGAAGTGCAGATGGGCATCGAAGATGACGGCAACGCGTGGGAAATGACGCCGGAGACGCCCATCCCGCACTTCGCTTTCGCGGACGCGATCTCTGCAAGGACAGGAGCTGACAGCCTCTCCGGGCAGCCCGTCCGGGGGATGGGTAATAATGAGGTAATCTCGCGCCCATTGTCCTTGCTCAACAGGCGCGATGGAGAT
>DATLSW010000163.1:0-7756 GCA_035533955.1 Ktedonobacteraceae bacterium
GAAAGATTCGGAGCGGCCACACTACTATTCGCAATTCTGGCTCGATATTGCCGCGGGACGCAAAACCATCGGCGGACCCAGGGCCAATGACGAGGCTGACGTCATTGAACCAGAGCTAGATGAGCCTATCCCGCTGCGCCGTCCAGCGCGCAGCAGTAGTTCACATCATTATGAAGCGGCGATTGTCCACCCGGAAGTTGAGCCAATGGAAGAAGAGGAGGAAGAACTAGAGGAAATAGCGCCCGATGAACTGAATATGCCCGAGGATGAAGTGGATGAGGCGGATATTCCAAATATCCTGGTAGAGGAGATCGCGCCTGAAATCTTCCCTGAAGAAGAGGAAGTTATCGCGGAACCTCTCGCGGAACCTGCTGAGGAGGAGGAGGAGAAAGAAGAGGAAGGGGAAAAAGAGGAAGAAGATTTCTACGATGACGAGGAGGAGGAGGAGGAGGAAGAACCAGAGGGAGGTTGGCCCGGTCGAGGACGCAAAAAGCCAAAGGGGCGGCAAACCAGGTTGCCCACGAAGAAGCCTATAAAGCGCGACCGGCGCGGCCCGGCATTCTAATAAGCCAGCCCGACTCATTCTGGTAACGCCTGGCATGAGAAAATCTTGCCCTGGCCTCGTCTGAGGCAAGATTTTCCTCTGTCGTACCCTTGACAGAGAATGTGGTAAGAATAGATTGTCCTGCTGCTCTGCGAACAGCAGGACAATCTATTCTTACCACATTTATAGCATCAGGTTAACGTCGTTTACGGGTAAATGCCGCGTGTCTGCGTGGCTTCGGCGACGCGCGCGATAGCCAGCATGTTCGCCGCCAGGCGCATGTCGCAGGAATACTGATCAGCCTTTTCCGCGACAGCCGCGAAAGAACGGTTCATGATCACTTCGAGTTTGGCCGTGATTTCTTCAACGCCCCAGAAGAAGCTTTGCAAATCTTGCACCCACTCGAAGTAGCTGACCGTGACACCGCCAGCGTTGGCGAGAATGTCAGGCACAACGACGATACCGCGCTTGAACAGGATAACGTCCGCTTCGGGCGTGGTTGGACCATTGGCGGCTTCAGAGACGATGCGCGCCTGAACGCGCCAGGCATTGGCCTCCGTAATAACGCCTTCGACCGCCGCGGGGATCAAGATGTCGCAAGGAACTTCGAGAACGCCCTGGACGCTCACTTCCTGGGCATCCGGGTAGCCAACGACGCTGCCACGCTCTTGTTTATGACGCAGCACCAGAGCGGGATCGAGGCCCGCTTCGTTATAGATGCCGCCGTGCGTGTCGCTGACAGCAACTATCTTGCAACCCTCATTGTGGAAGAGGCGGGCCGCTACCGCGCCGGCATTGCCATAGCCCTGGATACTGACACGCGCGCCACGCAGGGACATCCCGATGCGGCGCGCCGCCTGGCGTGTCACAAAGAGTACGCCGGTTGCGGTGGCATCGTTGCGACCCTCGCTGCCGCCGATGGAGAGCGGCTTGCCGGTGACGCAGGCGGGGACGGAATAGCCCTCGTGCATGGAAATCGTATCCATGATCCAGCTCATCACCTGCGGGTTCGTGTTGACATCCGGCGCGGGAATATCGCTGTGCGGGCCAATCACGATGGAGATTTCCGTGGTGTAGCGGCGCGTCATGCGCTCCAACTCAGCCGGACTCATGTGTTTCGGGTCACAAATGACGCCGCCTTTGGCCCCGCCATACGGGATGCCAACCACGGCACACTTCCAGGCCATCCACATCGCCAGCGCCTTCACTTCGTCAAGGGTGACATCCGGGCTGTAGCGGATGCCGCCCTTCGCCGGGCCGCGGTTGACGTTGTGCTGGACGCGATAACCGGTAAAGGTTTTGATATGCCCGTTATCGAGTCGAACGGGAAAATGAACAATCAATTCGCGTTTGGGCTGTCGCAGAATCTCTCGCATATCCTCAGAGAGGTTGAGCTTCTCAGCGGCCAACTCGAATTGCTGCACCGCCATGTGATAGGGATTGACTGCGGCAGATTTCACTTCATCGTGCATAATCTGCGTCTCCTTTTCTACGAGTGAGTTGCGTCCATCTTACGCTGATGGTGTCTCACCCAGCTTTGAACGTAAAAGTTTTTGAACGCTATCGGCTTTTGCCTGGCCGCGCGTTGCTTTCATGACCTGTCCTACCAGCGCTTGCAGCGCGTTCGTTTTGCCGCCCTGGTAGTCATTGATAGCCTTTGGATTGTTGCGTATCACCTCCTCGATAATCCGTTCGAGTTCTCCCTGATCGCTAATGGGAGGCTTGATTCCTTTCCGCTCGACGATGGCCTCTGGCAACTCGCCTGAAGCAAAGGCTTCGTCGAGTATCTCCTTCGCTTGCTTGCCCGTGATCCGCTCTTTGTCGAGCAGGTCAAGCAGGTTCGCTAACGCGGCAGGAGTCAAGGGAATGGATTGTATTGGTACGGCGTTGGCTTTGAGCAAGCGCACCACCTCGCTCAGCAGCCAGTTGCTGACGGCTCTGGCGCGCGCCTTGCGGTCGCTCGCCCGCGAGACGGCCATCACCTGCTCAAAGTAATCGCCCAACGCTTTATCTTCCGTCATGACATTGGCGTCCTGCGCCGACACACCATACTCGGCGGCATACCGCGCGCGGCGCGCGTCCGGCAGTTCCGGCAGTCGCGCCCGCAGCTCCGCGACCCACTCGCGGCTGATCAGCAGAGGCGGCAGATCAGGCTCCGGGAAGTAACGATAATCATGCGCCTGTTCTTTTGAGCGCTGCGAGACGGTAATGCCCTTCGTTTCGACCCAGCCGCGCGTCTCTTGCACAACCGTTCCGCCTTCACGCAGCAGAGCAATTTGCCGCTGCGCTTCGTATGCGAGCGCGCGCTCGACGGAACGGAAGCTGTTCATATTCTTGATCTCGGCTTTGACGCCAAACTCCTGCTGCCCGCGCGATCGCGCGGAGATATTGGCATCACAGCGCAGGCTTCCTTCTTCCATACGACCGGAGGATACACCCAGATAGACCAGAATTTCGCGCAACTGTTCCATATACAGCCGCGCTTCTCCCGGCTCGCGCATATCCGGTTCGCTCACGATCTCCATGAGCGGTGTGCCGGCGCGATTGATATCGACGAGGCTATAGCCCTCGTGATGCAGCAGGCGCGCCGTATCCTCTTCCAGGTGAACGCGCGTGATGCCGATTTTTTTGGCCTGACCATTATGCTGAACTGTCAGATAGCCATTGCGGCTCAGCGGAACGTCATATTGCGAAATTTGATAGCCCTTCATAAGGTCGGGATAGGGATAATTCTTGCGGTCGAATTTCGAGTATTCAGGAATGGAGCAGTTGAGTGCGAGCGCCGTCATGATGGTATAGGCCACAGCCTGCTGGTTAATGACGGGCATCACGCCGGGCATCCCCATACAAACGGGGCAAACGTGCGTATTGGGGGCCGAATTGGCATAATCGGTGCTACAGGCGCAAAACATCTTGCTTTTCGTGAGCAATTGCGCGTGAACTTCCAGGCCAATCACAATTTCATAATCTGTATCAACGCGGCCTTCAGGCGCGATTGTCGTCATAACATCTAACCTCTACCTCTTGATAATTTCATCCCAGCCGTGCATGTCTGGTTTCTCATCTGTGCGTAGTCTAGTCCTTTCTCCGCTTTTCGTCAAGACGGAAAGCATCACAAAAACGGCCAGAAATTTTTCTTGACAACCGGCAATGATTAGAGTACAATCTAGCACGTAGCCATTGAGCCTCGTTCGTCTAGCGGTCTTGGACGCCGCCCCTTCAAGGCGGAGATCATGGGTTCGAATCCCATACGAGGTACTATTTGTGGAAAGGAGCCTGGCAGACCGCGCTATTTGGTCTGCCAGGCTCCTCTTCTTGTCACAAGTAATGCGTGCAGGCTCATGAATGGTGGGCGCAATGATTTGCACTCTCTGGGCGCAATAAATTGGCCCCTACAGATAAGGAGACAGTGATGTTCAGCGTTGAAGAAGCTCTGGAACGAATCCTCGCAGGGATTGTACCACTGGCCGTGGAGCGCGTGCCGTTGCACGCGGCGTTGGGGCTGGTACTGGCGGAAGATGTGATCGCGCAAGAGGATATGCCGCCTTTCGCCAACTCGGCGATGGATGGGTTTGCTCTGCTGAGCCGCGATAGCCAGCCGCGCGCGGGGCAACCGCCGCGCCTGCGCGTGATCGGCGCGGTCGCGGCGGGCTACGTGACCGAGCAAATGGTTCAGGAAGGTACAGCAATGCGCATTATGACGGGCGCGCCTGTGCCGCCAGGCGCGGACACGGTGATCCAGGTCGAACTCACGCGATCAGAGGGAACGAATGGAGAGTGGGTTGAGATTTTGCAGGAAGTCGCGCCGGGGAATAATATTCGTCCCGCCGGGGAAGATATGCGCAGCGGGCAATTGGTGTTGCAGCGCGGCAGCGAGATCGGGCCGTGGGAGATTGGCATACTGGCAACGTTGGGCTGGTCGACCGTGCCGGTCACGCGCCGCCCACAGGTGGCGATTGTTGCTACCGGCGACGAGGTGATCGACGTCGATCAAGCCCTGCGCCCCGGCAAGATTCGCAACAGCAACAGCTATCTGCTGGAGGCAGCTATCCACAAGGCCGGAGGCGTACCACACCGCCTGGGCGTGGCGCGCGACACGGTCGAGAGCCTGCGCGAAATGTTCGGCGAGGCTGTACGCCACGATCTGATCGTCACCTCCGGCGGCGTATCAGTAGGTGATTTCGATCTGGTGAAGAACATTATGGCAGAGCAGGGCGAGATCAATTTCTGGCGCATCAACATGCGTCCCGGCAAGCCGGTCGCCTTCGGACATATCGGAGAGGTGCCACTGCTCGGTCTGCCAGGCAACCCCGTCTCGGCTGCGGTGACATTCGAACTCTTCGGACGCCCGGTAATCCGCAAGATGGCGGGGCAGACGCGCTTGCAGCGCCCGCAGGTAGAGGTGGTCGTCGAGGACGGCATCAGCGAGCGGGTGATGCGCCGTCACTATGTGCGCGCGCGCGTCGAATGGCACGACGGGCATTTTGTGGCGCGCACGACGGGCAATCAAGGCTCGAACATCATGACCTCGCTTCTGCACGCCAACGCGCTGCTGATCGTGCCGGAAGGCGGCGTCACAATACCGCCCGGCGGCACAGCCAGCGCTCTGATGCTGGATTGGCCCGAAGTATAAAATCATTGATGTGACAGGCGGTAGCGCAGTTGGTCGCGCGTCAGGTGGAGGAGCGCAGCCGCCTGTACCTGGTTGCCGTGGCAGCGCTCTAGCGCTTGCTGGATAAACGTGCGCTCGATGGCCCGCAAGAAAACAGGCAAATCCATGCCTTCAGGTGGAAGTTCAAGACGTTCCTGCGCCTCGCGCAGGCGCGTCAAGGCGCTGCTCTCCGCTTTGCGCACCTCTTCCGGCAAATCGCGCGCGCCAATCACCTGCCCATCGCACACAATCTGCGCGCGCTGGATCACGCCGAGCAACTGGCGCACATTGCCGGGCCAGGAATAACGCTGTAACAATTGAAGCGCCTCGCCGCTCATCTGCACCGAAGGCATATCGTCAGTGTGCAATACGCGCAGAAAATGGCTGATCAGCAACGCGATGTCTTCCGGTCGCTCGCGCAAAGGAGGAAGCGTGAGCGTGATCACTTGCAAGCGATAAAACAGGTCTTCGCGGAACAACTTCTGAGCGACGGCGGCCCTGAGATCGGCATTGGTCGCGGCGATGACGCGGAGATTGACATGAAGTTCTTTCATGCCGCCAACGCGGCGAAAACTGCGGCTTTCCAGGAAACGCAGGAGCTTGGCCTGGACATTGAGTGACATCGCCCCGATCTCATCAAGGAAGAGCGTTCCGCCGTCAGCGCGCAAGAGATAGCCCGCGCGCGTCGCTTTCGCGTCAGTAAAGGCTCCAGCTTCGACGCCAAAAAGCTCAGTTTCAAACAAGGTTTCGGGAACGGCAGCGCAGTTAATAGCGACGAACTGATATGGCGCGCGCGAACCTAAATCATGAATGGCACGCGCGATGACATCCTTGCCGGTGCCGCTTTCACCCTGGAGCAAGACTGTCGCCGCGGGGCGAGAGGCCACCTGACGCACCATCGCTACAACCTCGCGCATGGCCGGACTGCGCCCTACCACCAGGCCGACGCGAGCAAACACTTCATCCACTGCCACGTCAGCAGTACTAATCATCCGCGCGGATATGCCCTTAGTCGCCATCACACACCTCACAACATACATTCAGCCCTTATTCATTCAGTTGGGAGCAACACAGAGGCGCGATTCATTGCGCCCTACCGCCCGGCGGTGGCGTAGACGGGGGAGGACGTGTAAAGAGCGCTGCTGGCTTGTAATGGCTGTAAGGGCTGCGGACGCGCTACCCAGCCCTGACCAGGCACAAATGTCGCGCCGTTGCCGCCATTGCCCCACTGGGACTCGTTCTCGAAAGGCAATGTTGCCGCGAATGATGGCGGCGCGGCCATTGGTGAAGATTGCACTGGAACAGTAACACGCGCCTGGGGAGTAAATCCGCCCGTTACTCCTGGCAGGAATGGCTGAGGCATCGCGGGCGATATCTCTTGTGGAGACGCGGGCATTAACGCCGATAGAGAGAAACGCACCAGGCCCATTGCCCACAACTGGCCCACAACATGGCGCATCTGATCAACGGACATCACCAATTGCAGGCAAATGTCCTGCAAACTGGTGCGGCCATCGACACGCGTGATCACACGATATTGCTCAGGAGTAATCGCTATTTGAGGATTATGCTCGCGCAGCAGCGCCAAATCAACCGGCAAGAGAACCATATCCGGGCGCAAAAATGACGTATCGACGCTGCGATCCACCAGCGGTTCCGTGACCGGCTGCGGCGGCGTGATCGTCGCCGCCAGACCATCGTTCACGACGTCTGACGTTGATGACGCCAATTCGGAAAGATCTCCGTTCAGGGCAAGGCGCGGGGTTTCGGTAATGAACTCCGCTATGTTCAACGATGCCGGAGAATGCAATGGGACCGGCGCGGACGGCTTTGCTGGAGGAGAGAAGGCTTGCCGCGTCTCTGACGGCGGCACATGAGCGGAAGGCGTTCCAGGAAGAGAAGCAGATGCAGGGAGCAATGCTGAGAGGGAGAGAGAAACAAGTAAACGATCCGCGGGAGGTTGCTGACGATCCTCAAATTGAACCTCGCCCTGTTGCCAGGTGAGCAGCAATTCAAGCACGCTGGCCGCTTCTTTCGTCGCCCATGCTCGCAGGTCATCACGAGTGATATGGCCCATGTCCATCAGCGTGAGCGCGAGACGAGTTTCACCGACCGGCGATCCGCCGATGGCATCAAGCGTATCCTGT
Source organism: Ktedonobacteraceae bacterium (assembly GCA_035533955.1). Classification (GTDB taxonomy): domain Bacteria; phylum Chloroflexota; class Ktedonobacteria; order Ktedonobacterales; family Ktedonobacteraceae; genus CADDZH01. The sequence goes on from DATLSW010000163.1 coordinate 7,343, forward strand.
AAGACTTGCCGGGAAATGACATTTGCCCGCAGGAGCCGATCACCCAGCGTGGTGTCAGGCCGCACAGGGCCGATACATATCAGGCGGCCATCTCTGAAATACAACTCTATCCAGCGCGGCTCTTGCCTGATCACAAGCGCCCCTGTTTTGGCATGTTCTTCGATGCGCTGTAAGACCAACGGTAAACTGATCTGCTCTAACGTTCCTAAGAATGACACAATACAGCTCCACTCTACAACAAATAAACTGTCAATGCGCGATCAACAGGAAACAACACAGAACAAGCTGCGCGCCACACCCCCAAACAACCAGGCACGAACGCCTTTGAAGCGGAGGGAGAGGGATTCGAACCCCCGGGGCTGTTAACCCAACTGTTTTCAAGACAGTCGCGATAGACCACTCCGCCATCCCTCC
>DATLSW010000164.1:0-5421 GCA_035533955.1 Ktedonobacteraceae bacterium
GATTACTGCGCCGCCAACGCTTTCCTGGATGCCTACGCGCGCCAGCACGCTGCTGAGCATGGCCTGACCGTCGCTATTGATTGGGGCGAGTGGCAGTGGAACGCCTGGGAAGCTGGCCTGACGGGCTATGACATGGCCGCTCAGACCTTCTTCCGCGCGCACCGTCAGGAATTTGGTATCTCATTTGATGAAGGCGCCGAAGCGTTGAAGCGCATTCTGTCCTATGATCTCCCACTGGTCGTTGTCTCAACCCAGGATTTCCGGTCCGTCGCCGAAGTGAGCAAGCAATTCACGGCTGCTGCTATGTTGCAGCGTACGCGGGAGAGTCGTCAGAGCCAGGAACTGCATCCGCGTCCTGCTCTGGGCAGCTCGTATGCCGCGCCGGGCAATGAGCTTGAGCAGCAGATTGCCGCTATCTGGGAAGATCTGCTGGGCATCACGCCCGTGGGCATGGAAGATAACTTCTTTGAATTGGGCGGCAATTCCTTGACTGGCATTGATCTGATGGCGCGCTTGCGTAAAGCTTTGCATACGGAAGCGCTCGCGGCCCATATCCTCTATGAAGCACCGACCGTGAGCGCGCTGGCGCGTTACGTCGAACGGGGACATGCAGCCGTGGCAGTCGAGGAGTGGCAGGATCGCAGCGAACGACGCCGCGAAGGTTTGCGACAGAGAGTACGTGAAACAGGGCGTGTCCGATAGGCGGGTGTTGCAAAGCAAAAAGTAAGTACGAAAGCAGCGGATAGTACGAACCAATTGGGATAAGAGGGGTCTATGACACACGATACTTCGTATGAAACGGCATTGGCGCTGATCGGCCTGTCAGGCCGCTTCCCCGGCGCGCGCAGCGTCGAGGCGTTCTGGCACAATATCGCCGGGGGCGTCAAGTCCATTCGCTTTTTCAATGACGAGGAGTTGCTGGCGGCAGGTATCGATCCGGCGCTGCTGCGACGTCCCAACTATGTCAAAGCAGGGACGGCGATTGACGATATCGACCGCTTTGACGCCGCCTTCTTCGGCTTCACGCCGCGCGAGGCCGAGATCATGGACCCGCAGCACCGAATCTTCCTGGAATGCGCCTGGGAAGCTCTAGAAAGCGCGGCATATGATCCGCGTTCTTATCGTGGCCTGATCGGTGTCTTCGCCGGTTCCGCTTTCAGCACCTATCTGCTGAACAATCTCTATCCCAACACGGAAATGCTGGAGTTGTTAGGGCAATTGCAGATCGACGTTGGCAATGATCGCGATTCGCTGGCCTCGATGGTCTCCTACAAACTCAATTTACGCGGCCCCAGTATCGCTGTACAGACCTTCTGCTCGACCTCGCTGGTGGCAGTTCACCTGGCCTGCCAGAGCCTCATAAATTATGAATGCGATATAGCCCTGGCGGGCGGCGTCGCTATTATCCTGCCGCAGGAGAATGGCTATCTCTATGAAGAAGGCGGCATTCTCTCGCCTGATGGACAATGTCGCACCTTCGACGCGCGCGGCCAGGGCAGTGTAATGGGCAATGGCCTCGGCATCGTCGCTCTCAAACGCTACGTTGAGGCCGTGCATGACGGCGATCATATCTACGCCGTTATTCGCGGCTCGGCGGTCAACAACGACGGCAGCACGCGGGTGAGCTACACCGCGCCCGGACTGGATGGGCAGGCAGGCGTCATCGCCGGAGCATTGAGCTACGCTGGAGTGGATGTCGAGACGATTAACTACCTGGAAGCGCACGGCACGGGTACCAGATTAGGCGACGCGGTCGAATTGGCAGCCATGATCAAAGCCTTCGGTGCAAAGACGCGGAAGAAGCAGTTCTGCGCGATTGGCTCGGTCAAGCCCAACGTGGGCCATCTCGACCGCGCTGCTGGTGTAACGGGCCTGATCAAAACAGCGTTGGCGCTGCACCAGAAACAGTTGCCGCCCAGCCTCAACTTTGAACGAGCCAATACTGACCTGGACCTGGGAAATAGCCCGTTTTACGTCAACACGCGCCTGCGCGAGTGGCCCGCGAGTCAGGATGGTGCGCCGCGCCGCGCTGGAGTCAGCTCATTTGGCCTCGGCGGCACGAACGCTCACGTCATTCTGGAAGAAGCCCCTGAACCACTGCCGGTCAGCTCTTCCCGTCCCTGGCAATTGCTGTTGCTCTCAGCCCGCACTGAAACGGCTTTGCAAGCGGCCGCCGCTAACCTGGAGGCGCATCTCAAAACACACGCGGAAATCTCACTGCCCGATGTCGCTTACACTCTTCAAGTGGGGCGCTCCGTTTTTAATCACCGGCGCGTAGTTCTCTGTCGCGACCGGCAAGACGCGCTAAATGCCCTGGAAGGGGGATCTGCCGGGCGAGTCTGGACTGCCGAGCAGTCGCATCGCGATCGTCCCGTTGCCTTTCTGCTCCCAGGCGTGGGCGAGCAATACGCCGGGCTGGCTCGGGAACTCTACCAGCAAGAACCGACCTTCCGCGAGACCGTAGAGCAGTGCTGCGCGCTCCTCAAAGCGCAATTTGGCCTTGATCTCCACGAAGTTCTTTTCGCGGCGGATCAGCGTCCCGCCGCGGATACTACTCAAAACGGCCTGAATCTGCGCGCTCTGCTTGGGCGCGCAGAGACTACCGCCTCAACGGCCAATGAGCGGCTCAAGCAGACGGCGCTGGCGCAGCCCGCTCTTTTCGTCATCGAATATGCGCTGGCCGAACTGCTTGCAGGATGGGGGATTCGCCCAGCAGCAATGATCGGCTACAGCCTGGGCGAATATGTCGCTGCCTGTCTCTCCGGCGTTCTCTCGCTCGAAGACGCGCTCGCGCTGGTTACGCGCCGCGCTCAGCTCATTCAAGAGATGGCGCCGGGAGCCATGCTCGCCGTGGCTCTCTCGGAGCAAGCCGTACAGCCCTATCTGGATAAGCAGGTATCGCTGGCCTGTATCAACGCGCCCAATACCTGCGTGTTGGCCGGGTCTGTGCAGGCTATCGAGAGGCTGCAAGAGCGATTGAACGAACAAGAAATCGCTCACCGGCGCGTGGAGACAACACATGCTTTCCATTCCCATATGCTGGAGTCGCTGCGCGAACCATTAACCGATCTGGCGCGTACTATCTCGCTCAATGCCCCACAAGTCCCGTATCTCTCGAACGTGACGGGAACGTGGATCACGGCGGAACAGGCCACCGATCCGGCTTACTGGGCGCGGCACATGTGCCAGACCGTGCGCTTCGCCGATGGCGTCGGCCAACTTTTGCGGCAGGGCGAGTATATAGTGCTGGAGATTGGGCCGGGTCAGTCGTTGGGGTCGTTTGTGCGCCAGCATCCCGCCTGCGGGCGCGAAGGCATGGCTCGCGTACTCTCTACATTGCCCGCGGCCACTGAAGGCCGATCTGACATGGAGACGCTGCTAACCGCGCTGGGCAAGCTCTGGTTAGCCGGAGTCACCATCGACTGGCCGGGCTTTTATGCCAACGAGCGGCGTTACCGTCTGCCGCTGCCCACCTATCCTTTCGAGCGCCAACGCTACTGGATCGATCCCCCGCGGAAGCGCGTCTCGCCGCGGCGGCAAGAAGAGTCGCCCAAAGGCAAAAAAGGGGACATCGCCGATTGGTTCTACGTTCCCACCTGGGAGCAAGCGGCCTTGCCAGCATTGTCGCCGGGCCACGCAGCGACGCAATCTCCCTGGCTCATTTTTGAGGATAGTCGTGGCCCTGGTCAGCAGATAGCGCAGCGCCTGCTCCAGCAGGGCCGCTCTGTCGTTCGCGTGCAGATTGGAGCGCATTTTGAACGACTCGAAAAAGATCTCTTCACGCTTAGAGCGGGCGAGAGCGCGGATTACCTGGCGCTGTTTGAGGCTCTGACGGCAGCGGGGCAGCAGCCGGGAACTATCGTGCATTGTTGGAGTATCACTCAGGAGGACACAGCAGCAGCGAGCGTGGAACGTTTCCAGGCCATGCAGGAGGTTGGCTTTTACAGCCTGCTCTCTCTGACAAAGGCGTTGGCCGCGTACATGGGCGAGCAAACGGTGCTCCTGCTAGTCGTATCGGACGCTATGCAGGCAGTGACCGATCAAGAGCTGACGCTGCCGGAGCAAGCTACCCTTCTGGGCGCGTGCAAGGTTATCGCGCAAGAGAATATGAACATCTCCTGCCGCAGTATCGATGTGTCCGCTAGCGATGACTGGTCAGATGCTCAACTGGTTGATCTGCTGCTAGTAGAACTGAGTTCAGGCGCGCCAGACCCGGTGGTGGCGTACCGCGCCGGTCAGCGCTGGGTGCAGAGCTACGAGGCACGGCGTCTTGAGGCGGTCGAGCCAGTGACGAGCAGGCTGCGCGAGCGCGGCGTCTATCTGATTACTGGCGGCCTGGGCGGCGTCGGCCCCGTGCTGGCAGCTTACCTTGCGGACACAGTGCGAGCGCGCCTGGCTTTGATCGGGCGTTCTGTCCTGCCAGAGCGCGACGCATGGGAAACATGGCTTGGGAGCCACGATGATGCTGATCGTGTCAGTCGTAAAATACGCCAGATACAGGATATCGAGGCGCGGGGCGGAGAAGTCCTGTTGCTCAGCGCGGACGTGGCAGATGACGCACAGATGCGCGAGGCGATCCAGAGTGTCTACGCTCGTTTTGGCGAACTGCACGGCGTGATCCACGCCGCCGGTATCTCCGATGAACGGGCTTTTGGCCTCGCGCAGCAGATCGAGCGCGAGACCTGCGAGTGGCATTTCCAGCCAAAGGTGTATGGAACCTGTACGCTAGAAAAGGTGTTGCAGGGTCACCATCTCGATTTCTGCGTGCTGTTCTCCTCGATCTCCTCTGTCCTGGGTGGCCTGGGCTTCGCGGCCTACGCTGCGGCCAACCTGTTCATGGATGCTTTTGTACGGAGACATAACGGCGCGGCAACCGTACCCTGGATCAGCGTCAATTGGGATACCTGGCAGGTCAAAGAACTGACGCAGGGTTCGTTGGGCAGTACCGTGGCTGAGTATGCTATGACGCCAGCGGAAGGCACGGAAGTCCTGGCTCGTGTCCTGGCGAGCCGGGGTTTGCCACAGATCATCACTTCAACCGGAGACCTGCAAGCGCGCATTCGCCAGTGGGTTTTGCTCGAATCTTTGCGAGAGAGCGACGAGGACGAAGCTGGAAGCAACGATGCTCTTTCCTCTCTCGCCGTCGTTCCAGAGCGCGCGGATTACGAGCGCAGATTGACGGAAATCTGGCAACAGGTGTTGGGCATCGAGCAAGTGGGACTCGACGCGAACTTCTTTGACCTCGGCGGCAATTCGCTGATTGCTTTGCAAGTGGTGAGCAAGATCAGGAAGGTCTTTCGCGTGCAGATACCGGTGGTGGCGTTGTTTGAGGCTCCCACCATCAGCGCGATGGCGACCTATTTGCAGCCAGCCGCCGCGCCAACGCGGCAGGAACAGCGTCCGATGCTGGCGCAGCGGCGC
>DATLSW010000165.1:0-2463 GCA_035533955.1 Ktedonobacteraceae bacterium
GACAACATCATCGCCCCCATCAACGGCGATCAGGTGATACAGCAGTGGATGGAGACCGATCAGCTCGCGTCCAACGGCGCGTACCGGCCTGACTTCGCTAATCCGGCCAGCACGACGACCGGGCAGGTCACAAGCGGCTACAGCTACACTACCTTCCTTTGGAATGACAGTCATAATGCTACCGTACAAAGCTACTGGAAAGTTTCTGGCCTGGGCCACGCCTGGGCGGGCGGCGACCCCGCCGGGAGCTTCACCGATCCTTTAGGGCCGGATGCCAGCGCCGCCTTCTACGCCTTCTTCACGCAACAGTCAGAAGAAAACTTGCCATTGTGGAGAAAACTCACATCTATTATTCGCGGTATGCTTGCGCGAAATCATGCTCTTCTTGCGTCGTGGCACGCAGGAGCGCGTAGAAAGCCTGGGCAGCGCGGGAGAACTGCTTATCCGGGCGGCGGATGAGGCTCAGTTGAGGATGAAGTTCGAGGCCGACTATAGGAATCTGGACGAGGTCGTCGGCGGCCAGCTCGCGCTGCACAGTAAAGGACGAGACGATAGCCGCGCCAACGCCTTTGATGACCATTTGTTTGATCGCTTCATTATCTTGCAGCGTCAGCAGCGGCGTAAGTTTCACGCCCTGGGCGAGAAGCGCGTGTTCGATGACCTCGCGGATACCGCTGCCCTCCTCGCGCAGCAACAGCTTGCTGTCGCGCAGAGCCGTAGGGAGCAGCGAAGTTTCCTTGCTCCACTGATGCCCAGGCGCGACGACGAGAACCAGTTCGTCGTGCGCAAAGACCTCGACGTGCAGTCCCGGCGCGATGGTTAAAGGATCGGCCTCGACCAGGCCAAAGTCCAGGCTCCAGTTCAGCGTCTGTTCGACAATTTCATGGGAGTTCAAGATCGAGACGTGCAGCGCGACCTGCGGGTGGTGTATCCGGAAACGCGCCACGATGGACGGCAACAAATAGATGCCGGTCGTCGAGTTGGCGGCCAGCGTAACTTCGCCTGCTTCCAAATCTTGCAGCGCGGCCAGCGCGTCCTCCATCTCGCGTTCCAGGCCAAAGATGCGCTGCGCGTAGTCCTGGAGAACTCTGCCCGCGTGCGTCATAGCGATGCGCCTGCCGTGCCGCTCGATCAATTTCAACCCAATTTCTTGTTCCAGGTGCTGGATAATCTTGGTAACGGCCGGCTGGGACAGCATCAATTGTTCGGACGCTCGCGTGATGTGTTCGTGTTCGGCGACCGCCAGGAATACTCGTAAATGGTACAGATTCATTTGTTATCTTCCTCATAGCTGGACGTTATCATTATCCCATTATCTATGATTCTGGCTTTTTCAGCAAGCCTTCAGCACTCATAGAGAAGGATGGTTGAGATGATGGCGGGCTTGCAGCCCGCCATCATCTCAACCATCCTTCTCAAAACATCGCCTTGAAACGGATTGCGTTCGGAAGCTATGCCAATGAGAATACAGGGTGCTTGACAGTCTTCTCAACAACAAGTATAGTAGGCTAGGCACATAATATGCCAGATAAAGCGATGTTTGCGCGTGGCAAGTCAGGTTATGGCTTGCTTGTTATGTGACGAACATGGTTGCATCGCGTTATCTTGCGTCCAATACGCTGATAGACACATGCATCATAGATCACGCTATTCTGCATTCCATTACGATATCTACGCTAGAGAAGGCAAGTCCTGTGTACGCCAGGGAGCAAAACGTCTCCCGAAGAATCGATATCCTCATGATATCCACCGCTGCGGGCTTGCTCATGGATAGCCTGTGTGCGCGGTTGTCCTTGATAACTGGAGGTAAGCCAACGTGTCCTCAACACTGGTGATCGTGATCGCCCTCGTAGCCCTCATTCTAGGCGCCGGAATGGCCCTGGCGACAGGCTACCGCTGGGGGCGAACGCAAAATAAAGCCCAATACGAAGAACGTTTGCTGGCGCAAAAAGAGGCCAGCGAACAAAAATTAATAGAAGTGCAGGCACAGCAGCGCGAGGTGATCAACGCCGCGCGCGAGGAAACGGCGCACTTCCGCACAACCGTTGAACGCGAAAATGCCGAGCGCCGCGCTGAATTGCAGCGTCAAGAGCGACGCTTGCAGCAAAAAGAAGAGACGCTGGAGCGAAAAATCGATGCGCTGGAGCAGCGCGAGCGCAAGTTGACAATGCGGGAGCGCAACCTCGAGCAGGCTCACGCGGAGCTTGAGGCGCTGAAACAGCAGGTGCAGCGCGAGATCGAGCGCGTCGCTCAACTCACGCAGCCCCAGGCCGAAGAACTGCTGCTCAGTCGCATCGAGTACAAGGTGCGCGACGAGGCGGCGCGGCGCGCGCGCATGATCGAGGAGCAGGCGCGCGAGGAGGCCGAAACACGCGCCCGCGAGATTATTACGCTCGCCATCCAGCGCTGCGCCTCCGATCAGGTGGCCGAGGCAGTTGTCTCCGTGGTGCCTCTGCCCAACGA
>DATLSW010000166.1:0-7685 GCA_035533955.1 Ktedonobacteraceae bacterium
GCAATGAGCGCGTTAGCTTTCCTGGTACCACCGTTGAGCCAACAACCGGTCGCCAAAGCCGCTTCCGCTCTTGCTCTCAATCCAATCCAGAAGGAAAACCTGCTGCCTGGAACCACCAACTGGGAAATCAGCCATCCCGCGCCTCTTGATAGCTCCAACTATACGCATGATAAGAGTATCGAAGGATACGCATCTATGACCAGCGTTGCCGTGAAAGGGACGATCAGCTTTGCCGTGAACACCGTGTCCACGACGTTTACAGCAGACACCTATCGCCTGGGCTGGTATCAAGGGACAGGCGGCAGGTTGATGAGTTCTCTCACGAACCTCGCGGGCCATTCGTATACTGTGCCTGCTCCGAACCCGCAAACGGGCCTTGTCGAGGCCCATTGGCCCTGGGCATTCTCCATAACGATCCCAACGAGCTGGGTAAGCGGCATGTACCTCGTTAAATTGACCGATCTCAATGGAGAGCAGTCCTATATCCCCTTCGCCGTGCGTTCTTCGGTAAAGAGTAACTACGTCTTCATCTATACGGCCAACACGGATGAAGCATACAACGCCTGGGGAGGCACATCGCTCTACCAGGATCTGACATCGACATTACCTGCCGGGCGCGCATTCCAGGTCTCGTTTGACCGGCCTTATGCCGAAAATTACGGCGCTCAGAACGTCCTCAGTTGGGAATACCCGATGATTCGCTGGTTAGAGAAGGATGGATATAATGTTAGCTACGTTTCCGATGTCGATGTGCAGACGAATCCGAAAATCCTGCTGGGACATCATGGTATCCTGATCGTAGGCCACAGCGAATACTGGAGCCAGCTGATGAGAAAGAACCTGCAGGCTGCCGTCAATCAGGGAGTGAACCTGGCTGTATTCGGAGCCAATAGCCTCTACTGGCAAATTCGTTACCAAACTTCTTCGTCTTCCGTGCCGAACCGCGTGATCACCTGCTACAAGAGCGCCGCGCTCGATCCGCAGAGCAACAAGAAGAAGAATGCACAGGTGACGGTACAGTTTCGGCAACCTCCGGTCAACTCGCCAGAGCAAACGCTGCTTGGGTCAATGTATAACAGCTACTTTGCACAAGGCGAAGGAAAATACGGTTTCCCGTGGGTGGTCAGTGACGCATCAAGCTGGGTGTTCGCCGGAACGAACCTGAAAAATGGTGACAGCATACCGGGCATTGTCGGCTACGAGTTTGACAGTAACTTTCCTGACGCCGCGCAGCCAGCCACCATTACCGGGGCCGATCAGGTGAGTGGGGTCGAGGTGCTGTCCTCCTCTCCTGTAACTGATGTCTATGGCAATACGTCTAACGCTAATAGCACGCTGTACACGGCTCCCAGTGGCGCGCGCGTCTTCAACGCGGGAACGATCGAGTGGTCCTGGGGACTGGACCCGTGGACGCTTTACACCATTCCCCCCAACGCCGTGAATCCAGCCATCCAGCGTATCACGGCGAACATTCTGTTCAACTTTCTGACGTAGGACATCAAATCTCGCAAACACTGCGAGGATGCACCTTGAGCCATCACGAATTTTAGGGGATGAGGGAACCCTTCTGGGTTAGACTGAAGAGATCGAGGCAACAGTCAACTCAGGAGGGTTTCTGCATAGGCAGTTTGAAAGCTGAAGTTTTAATGATCCGTGTTGGGCTTATGAGAAAACATCACGGATTTTTTACGAATTGTTATCCGTAAACAGGATAGTTGCAGGATTACAATTTGTGGACAATAGTTTGGGGGTATTTTGTTCACCGAGATTTTCCAGGTCAATTTCTGAGCAACCCAACTCAAATGCAGTTTTCACATTTCGTCCGTATCCCAAAGCTTGATAGAACGCCATCGCGAAACCGATAGCCGCGTTATCCCCAATCGCCTTAGACATACCGATGACACAGTCGATGTGCTGGGCAATAGCCTGAGCTTGCTGCTTCGAGTAACAGGCATTCAGAACCACGCAGCGAATATTGTCCCTGAGAACAGAAAATATCTGGCTAAGAGCGCGCGACGAAACAGGCTGGCTGTTCCCATAGTTATCCTCCAGAATGATTTCGTGTGACGAACTTCCATGCCCGCTAAAATGGACGATATCAGGCTGATAACGAAGCAGATGTCCTTGCAGATCGGAAATGCGTACCGCCCCTTGCTGCATTATTTCGAACCTATCTCGATACTCTGATTGACGCAAAGCTTTATCTATTCCTCGCATCTCTTCACCTAATCTGAGTGGGTCCGTATCTTTGGGATTGGCAGCCAGAAAGAGAACGCGAATTATTTTCCTCGTTTTTGCCTGCTCCCTGTACAGCTTCACTATAATCGATGCGGATTCTTCTACGATACGATGGAAAGATGCATCAGGAATGGCCCGTAACGTTGCCAGCAATCCATCCCCTACTATCTTCAGCAGCGTTGTATTTGGTACAACTTTTGTCGCTTCCTCGCCTATCTGATTGATAATCTCAATCAGCTCTCTCTTCTTCAGGTCAGAAATCGCGGTACTTGCCATAATTGCCTCTTTCAGCAGCTTTAACGCTTCCGCGAGTTCCCCCTGACTTGTCGTGTTGAGCGATGCAACCAGGTTATTAAATTGACCGATGGCATGCTGGCCGCCGGTGTAAGCGGCATCCCCTCCTTGAGCGACTATCGGCGTTGTTCCTTGAACTTGATTATACTGAAATATTCGTATCATATCGGCAACAGTTTGAAAGCGTTGGGATGGATCTCTTCGTGAAGCTTTCGTAATCAGGTTGCCCAGCCAATCAGGGATATAAGGATTTTCCCTTTGAAGGGGTATACCATTCCACAACATTGCAAATGCGCGTTGATACGCAGGAGAAGCAGGATTATAGCCCGTAACAAGCTGAAACATCGTAATGCCCAAACTATAGATATCAGTTTGCGGTGATATTTGCCCTGCTTCCTGTTCAGGGGCCATATAGTTTGGTGTGCCAAAGGGTGCTGTATCCCAGTCCAGCCTGCGAAAGTCCGTTTCTTTTTCTTGCAGAGATGCCTGAACATCTGGAATCATGAAATCCGCTAGTTTGGCCGTATCGCTATTAGGCTCCAAAAAGATATTATGAGGTTTGATGTCTCCATGATAGATTCCCTGCTTAAGCGTCCCATCTACATCTGTATAGGGGCATGTATGAGAGTAATACAATGCATTAAGCAATTGAGTAAAATATTTGATACAGCGATCAATCCAATCTTTTGTCTGCTGCGGCCTGAGATGCGCAAAAGTTGGGCCGTTGATATACTCTAATGCTTGATACGCTTTTCCATGTTGTAAGTCAAAATCATACAGATGAACAATATTCGGGTGATCCAATTGAGAAAGGTAATTCGAAGATCGCAAGAATGCGCGCGCAACATATTCATCCTGGGGGAAATAATCATGGATTTTTAATGCAGCGCGCTGTTTTAACAGGCGGTGATGAGAAAGATAGACAGCGCCTATCCCTCCAACGCCCAGAAAACCCTCCACAATATAGTTTCCAACGCGATCCCCTGCTTGCAAATCAGGGAGTTTTCGCCCGCAAACGGAACAGAATTTCGCCTTCGTGCGAACCCGCGTTTCACAAAAGGGGCAAACTCGCATCGCCTGCTCTTGACGGCCATCCGCGAACATGTGTGAAACACCTCTTACTTCTACAAACAACTATTACAGCAAGGTCTTCGGGTTGTTCTGCTGTGTTATTCTTGCAGTAGTGAAAGTATATCACAACTTGCACTGTCATCGATATCAATTAAAGGGTCGCTATTGACAATACCCTTACTCATAAGCCAAGATTCATATGTATGTAACCAGAATGAGCCGTAGCACGTCCTTTTCGCACTATTCTAAGGAAACAAGCAATGACCACAACTCGCAAACGAGCGGCGGGAACGCACTTCGTCGCGTCATCTGCTCCTGACGCTGCCATGAACGACGTTACAGATGCCGTACCCATACAACGGCGCAATCCAGGCATTCCGCTTGATATGGATTGGGTTAGCCAGGTACGCATCAATCGCAGCGCGGTCGAGCGCAGAGCGGCGACGCTGACGACGCGCCGCACCGTCAAGAAAGAGCGGCAGGCGGCGTGGCTACTGCGCGCGATCACCTGCATCGACCTGACCACGCTGGCCGGAGACGATACGCCGGGCAACGTGTTACGCCTGTGCGCCAAAGCGCGGCAGCCGGTGCGGCATGATCTACTGGAAGCGTTGGGCGCGGGCGACTATGATCTGAAAGTCGGCGCGGTCTGCGTTTACCATAACCTCGTGCCGGTGGCTGTCGAGGCACTGCGCGGCTCCGGCATCCCCGTTGCCGCCGTCTCTACCGGCTTTCCGGCGGGGCAGATCGCGTTTGAGCAAAAGCTGGCGGAGATCGACGCCTCGGTGCAAGCGGGAGCAAGCGAGATCGACATCGTGATTTCGCGCGCCCATGTGCTGACCGGCCACTGGCAGGCACTGTACGAAGAGGTGCGAGCGTTCCGCGAAGCGTGCGGAGAGGCACATATGAAAACGATCCTGGCAACGCACGAACTGGCGACGCTGCGCAATGTGGGCATGGCGAGTCTCGTCTGCATGATGGCGGGAGCCGACTTCATCAAGACTTCGACGGGCAAAGAGGCCGTCAACGCCACGCTGCCCGTCGGCGTGGTTATGACGCGCGCTATCCGCGATTACTCTGAGCAAACGGGTTATCAGGTCGGCTTCAAACCGGCGGGCGGCATTCGCAGCGCGAAAAACTCGCTCGACTGGCTGATCCTGATGAAAGAGGAGTTGGGCAACGAGTGGCTCAGCAACCGTCTCTTCCGCCTCGGCGCGAGCGGCCTGCTCTCCGATATCGAACGGCAATTGTCGTACTACGTCACCGGCCATTACGCGGCGGCCCATCATAATCCGCTGGTTTAGCGCAAAGGAAGCAAAAAGATGAATGTTATGGATATCTTTGAGATGATGGACTACGGGCCTGCCCCTGAGTCGCCAAATCTGGCCCAGGCGTGGATAGCGGAGCATCAACCGTTCGGGTTATTCATTAATAACCGCTGGACTGCGCCCGCCAATGGGCAGTATCTCGAGAGCATCAATCCAGCCACGAGCAAGCCGCTGGCGCGGGTCGCGGCGGCTACAAGCGCCGATGTGGACGCGGCAGTCGCAGCGGCGCGCGCGGCTTTCGAGATGTGGAGCAAGACGGCAGGACACACGCGGGCGCGCTACCTCTACGCCATCGCCCGCCACATTCAGAAACATGCGCGCCTGCTGGCCGTGCTGGAATCGCTGGACAACGGCAAATCGATCCGCGAGACGCGCGACATCGATATTCCCCTGGTGGCGCGGCACTTCTACTATCATGCTGGTTGGGCGCAATTGATGGCGAGCGAACTGCCGGGCTACGAGCCAGTCGGCGTGGTAGGCCAGATTATCCCCTGGAACTTCCCTTTGCTCATGCTGGCCTGGAAGATCGCCCCTGCGCTGGCGATGGGCAATACGGTCGTGCTGAAACCGGCGCGCTACACGCCGCTGACCGCGCTCAAGTTCGCCGAGATTATGCAAGAAGTCGGCCTGCCGCCCGGCGTCGTCAACATTCTGACGGGCGAGGCGTCGCAGGTCGGCGAGGCACTGGTACGCCATCCCGGCGTCAATAAGATCGCCTTCACGGGATCAACCGAGGTTGGGCGCAATATCCGCCGCGCCACGGCTGGCTCAGGTAAGAAGCTATCATTGGAACTGGGCGGCAAATCGCCATTTATCGTCTTCGATGACGCCGACCTGGACAGCGTGGTCGAAGGCATCGTCGATGCCATCTGGTTCAACCAGGGGCAGGTGTGCTGCGCGGGTTCGCGCCTGCTGGTGCAGGAAAACATTGCCGACCGCCTGATCCATAAGCTGCGCGAGCGCATGGAAAAGTTGCGTGTCGGCGATTCCCTGGACAAAGCCATCGACATCGGCGCGATTGTCTCGCCCGGCCAACTCAAAGAGATACAACGGCTTGTGCAAACAGGCGTTGACGAGGGCGCGGAAATGTGGCAGCCATCATGGGCCTGCCCCACCGACGGCTACTTCTTTCCGCCGACGCTCTTCACCAACGTCTCGCCTGCGACGACGATTGCCCAGGTGGAGATATTCGGGCCGGTGCTGGTGGCGATGACGTTCCGCACGCCGTCGGAGGCCGTCGCGCTGGCGAACAACACGCGCTACGGCCTGGCCGCCAGTGTATGGAGCGACAATATCAACCTGGCGCTGGACGTCGCGCCCAAACTGAAAGCTGGCAGCGTGTGGGTTAATTGCACAAACCTGTTCGACGCCAGCAGCGGCTTCGGCGGCTATCGCGAAAGCGGCTTCGGGCGCGAGGGCGGCAAAGAAGGCTTGTACGAATACGTACATCCCGCCTGGGGAAACCACACCGCTGTTGACACGTCCGCGAATGGTCATGTGACGGCGCAATTCCTTGAACTCCCATTGACCGATGGCGATCATGATCTCGATGATGATAACGGATACAACGAAGCGACTCCCTATGACAAGCTGGCCGCGCCGCTGCCGACAATTGACCGCACGCCGAAACTGTTCATCGGCGGCAAGCAGGCGCGGCCAGACTCCGGCTATAGCCGTTTCGTGTACGATCCCGCGCAGCAGGTCATTGGAGAAGTGGGCGAAGGCAACCGCAAGGATATCCGCAACGCCGTCGAGTCTGCTCATGCAGCGAGCGGTTGGGCCGCGAACTCAACGCACAACCGGGCGCAGATACTCTTTTACATCGCTGAGAATCTGGCGATTCGCGCGGAAGAATTCGCGCGGCGCATTGTGGAGCAGACGGGTCGCGAGATGGCCGATGCCGCGAGCGAAGTGGAGGCGTCGATCTCGCGCCTGTTCAGCTACGCCGCCTGGGCCGACAAATACGAGGGAACAGTGCATCGCCCGCCGCTGCGCGGGGTGACGCTGGCGATGAAGGAGCCGATTGGTGTGATCGGCATCACCTGCCCCGACGAGTATCCCCTGCTCGGCTTCATCTCGCTCGCCGCGCCGGCTATCGCGATGGGCAACACAGTGGTGGTCGTTCCATCGCCACAATCTCCGCTCAGCGCGACCGACTGCTACCAGGTCTTCGAGACCTCCGACCTGCCGGGCGGTGTCGTCAACATCGTCACCGGCGACCGCGAGATGCTGGCGCAGGTGCTGGCCGATCACGATGATGTCGATGCTATGTGGTACTTCGGCACAGCCGAAGGTTCGCAGCGCGTCGAATTCGCCTCGGCAGGCAACATGAAGCGCACCTGGGTTGACTCTGGCCGCGCGCGCAATTGGCTCGACGCGGCGCAGGGCGAAAGCGCTGAATTTTTGCGCGAGGCCACGCAAATCAAAAACATCTGGGTTCCCTATGGAGAGTAAAAACAGCTTTTGTAATATCAAATTCGGTGGAACCGAATTTGATATTACTCACTCGCCTTCATCAATGTACACCTTGTCGCCTGTTTGAATTACGATAGGCGTTTCCTGCTCTGTCGCCCGCGCGTAGAAGCCGCGCCGACCACCGTCGAGGAATTGCAGCGCGGCTTTCAGTTCCGCGGCGGGCAGCGATGGGCCGTGGTTGACGGCAAAGTGTGTAAATTCAACACATGGGTCCGCGACCTCGATATTGGTAAGATAGACACACTGACCAGTGTGTTGATTTTCAATGACGATCTGACT
>DATLSW010000167.1:0-5860 GCA_035533955.1 Ktedonobacteraceae bacterium
AAAAAAGGCTTGACCATGACGTAACGTCATGCTTTATACTCGCTTATAGAAAGGAGGCAACACCTGGATAGACACTTTTATCACACCAGTCAATTCGCGCGCAAAGCAAAGGTTTCCGTGCGCGCGCTGCGCTACTACGATCGCATTGGCCTGCTGTGTCCTGCGCAGCACAGCGAGTCGGGCTATCGCCTGTACGCGGATGCCGACGTGGCGCGCCTGCAACAGATTCTCGCTCTGAAGTTCCTGGGCTTCTCGCTGGAGGAGATCAGGCGCTGCCTGGGCGGCGGCCCCAGCGCGCTGCGCGAGTCGCTGGCCCAGCAGAAAGCGATGTTGCAAGAGCGGCGGTCGCAGATCGATACGATTATCCGCGCGCTCGACGAGGCGGACGACGTGCTGGAGCGCAATGATGATGATTGGGAAGCTATTGTTCACGTCATCCAGGTGATGCAAATGACACAATCGAATGAGTGGCGCAAGAAATACTTGACCGAAGAGCAGATCAAGCAAATGGAAGAGCTATCGAAGGCGTCCTATACCGAGGAAGACCGGCAGAAGTTGCAAGCGTGGGGCGCAAACTTCAGCGAGCAGGATCAGCAGCGGGCTACGCAGCAATGGAACGAGGTGATCGCTGAAGTTCGCCGCCTCGTCGCGGCGGGCAGCGACCCGGCGGGCGCGGAAGCGCAAGCCTGGGCGGGACGCTACCTGGCACTGATTGAGGAGTTCACGCACGGCGATCCGGGCATCACCGCCGGGCTGAAACGCTACTACACGAAACTGGATGAAATGCCAGCCGAGCAGAGGGCGGTTGCGATGCCGTTCTATTCTGAGGACTGGAAGTACATCGAGAAAGCTGTCACGGCCTATCAGGAGCGACAGGGATAAGCTGTAGACAATGAAAAAATCCCGACATCCCAGCGGGATGTCAGGATTTTCTCATTGTCTATCAACACTTAGCCTTCAGCGCTGATCTCGACCACGCGCGTCCCCCAGTTGGAGACGCCGTCAAGAGTCTGACTGTTCTTAGGCGGGATGTACTCGGTTGCCATCCAGAAACTCTTGCCGGTAGGATCGAGGACAGCCCACGAATAATCGCCCCAGCGCGTGGAAGAGGTGGAATAGTGGGTATGCCCGTCGGCCAGGAGATGGACGTAGCCAAACGAGCGCCAGCCCGCGCCCATGAAGGCGTAAGCCACGCTCGGATAGCGCGTGGGGCCGACGAGCGTCATGATGATGGCGGCAGTGCCTTCGGGGCTGACCTGAATGGCCGGGTAGAGCAGATAGTTGCCTTTTAAGGCTATGTAGCCCTGGCCGCGCAGCGTCGCGCCGCGGATAGTGCTTCCGACAAGATATGGCTGCACGTTAAACCAGGCAATACCGGCGCGCGATGTTGGATCGCCGGGAATCGTCACCGCTGTGCCGAGCGCGCCCCACAAGTCATGATTGATGAACTCCGTCTGTTGCATGCGGTCATCGCCGGAGTCGATCGTGGTCGTCGCGCCCTTCTGCTCGGCGGCGGGCGGATAGCCGTATGGTTCAGAGGAAATGACCACTTTCGACAGGATCGGGGTACCGCCTTTGCCGACGGCTTGCCGATCGGTGAGGGCCCAGACGCCGAGGCGGTCGTCGAACGTGCCATTCGGGTCGAGCGAATTCATGAAGTACTCGGCATTAGCGTTTGTATCGTAGGTGAAGGCGGGCTGCACAGAGGCCGCGATGGAGCCGCCGATGTTCAGGTTACCGAAGTGGACAACATTGACCTTTTGCGAGAGTGCAACCAGTTGCGACTTCGAGATGGCGTAAATCTGCGCCCCGTTGAACTGCGGACCCGAGATCGAGAATTCGTTGGTGCTGATGTAGATATTGTACTGGTCGATGCCCAGCAGCGGCTGATCGCCGAAGCACGGGCAGCCGTTGCCGCCTTTATCAGTGCCGTTGATGTGATACACCGTCCACGGCGTGGTCGGATTACCCGTGGGATTGACGGCCAGGTCGGTGCGGCCAAGCTTACCATCGGCGCTGATAAAGAGAATGATGGCGAACCAGGCGTTCGTCGTCTTGTCATAGAAGCAGCGCGGGTCACTGGTAAACTGTTTGAAGCCTTCGCCATAGAGCTTGTTGACGTTGAACGGGCCAGCCACTTTGCTGCCATCGGTGCGATAAATGGTATAGGCAGAGTTTACCGGCTCGACCACGTAGCCGTTGCCGACGCAGAGACCCTGGTCAGGCGGCTCGAATTCCGCGCCGAAGTTGACTTTCGCGCTATCACGGCTGCTTACGCCGTTGAAGTTCTCCAATACTTTTGACTGGCTATCAAGTACCGACGCGGGCGCGGAAATAGTTCCCGTGTGTCCCTTAGCATGGGTTGGCCGCGCGCCTTTTGGCAGCGTCGAGGCGGGCGCGGCATCCAGCGTCAACGTCATGGGATTGACGACAGCCGCGGGCGTCAGCGTCCCTCTTGTGACGCTATAGCCCGGCTGGGACACGCCGGCGGCGGAAACTCCCGTTGGGCGCGTAAAGATACTATTGAACAAAAACGCGCCGCATATGACGGCTATCGTCAGGCATGAAAACAGAATTGCAACGGTTGAACGCCTTAAAGAGCGTTTATGCATAATGCAGCCCCCACTTTCGTGAAAATAGAAATACGCTCTTATTATAATACCAGCGCGCGGTACGGAGACAGGCGAGAGCGTAATGATCCGGTTGTGATTCATCAATGCTGGTTGATGTTTCTTGACAATCGCGATGATTTATTTCATTGCGCCGTCGCCAGCGGGACCAGGGCAGGGGCAAGCCCAGCCCCTACCCTCATTGCGCCGTCGCCAGCCAGATGTTATACTGCTTGTGGTAGAGAGGCTATGTTGATATTCGAAAATGAAAAGAAAATGCGATATTTTGCAATGAAAAGCCATAGACGTCCGTATTATATAGTGGATATATGTCAACATCGTTTTCTTAACGCCTGGGATAGAACATGAGAGAGCAACACGGCCCAATTAAGGAACAACATGGCCCGTATCGCGGTGGGCAGCCAGGGCGCACCATTGGCAATTATGAGCTGGAAAGTCGTATAGACGCGGGCGGCATGGGCGAAGTTTATGTCGCGCGCCAGCGCACGGCTTTTGACCGCCTCGTGGCGCTGAAGATTATCCGTCCTGATCTGACGCATGATCCTGTGGCCCGCCAGCGTTTCTTGCGCGAAGCCGAAGTCAATTCCAAATTGCTCCATGAACACATCCCAACGCTGATCGAGTTCAACGAAGAGCAGGGACAACTGTACTTCGTGATGCCTTATGTCGCGGGCGGCACGCTGGCCCAACGCCTGCGCGCCGGGCCGCTCTCTCTGCTGGAAGTTTACCAGTTGTTTACCGCTTTGCTGAGCGCCGTGGCCTATATTCACCGGCACGGCGTCGTTCACCGCGACCTCAAGCCGGGCAACATCCTGCTGGATAATGAGATGGAACCGGAGCAGGTCTACGTGCGCCTAATCGACTTCGGCATCGCCAGCGATGTAGGCCATGTCGCCGATCCGCGTCTTACGCAGGCCGGAACGGAGATGGGAACCGTGGCATATATGGCCCCGGAGCGTCTTTCGGGCATATCCGCGCCCAGCAACGACATTTACTCGTTGGGCGTTATCCTCTACCAGATGTTGACGGGACATTTGCCGTCTGCCGAGCGCCAGATCGCGCTTCCCCAACCGTTAGAGTACGTCATTAATCGCTGTACCGCGCCACATCTGGAGGATCGCTTCCGGTCGGCGGACGAGATTCTCAAAGCCTTTGAATATGCCTATCAGTACCTCATCACACAACAGCCCGCGCAGATGGCCGTCAGCGGCGCGCACAGCGCCTCCGTTACTGGTGTGCAAACGCAGCGCCCAGACGCACAGTCAGAACTCGTGGTGTTGCAACAGAACAGCTATATTCCGCTAGCGCCTGCGGCTCCGGATCATAACGGCTTTAATCCAGAGAGGGATTTTTCCTCGCCTACCGTCAATATCCATCATAGCGCGGAGCCTGCCAGGCACCTGACCGGAACGGCACCAACCGGCCCCAACGGGCCGCGCCGCCGGAATCGTCGCAACCCGCTTTTTGCGATTGTCCCTGGTTTTGCTGTCCTGGTGCTGCTGGTGATGGCCGGTATCCTGTTCTTCGAGTACCAGACAGTCAAGCTGGTCACAGCCGATATCAGCTTCGGCCCGCAAGCTCAAGTGGTGCAAAAGGTGTTCCAGATGAAGGCCAGCCTAGCGCAGACGAAAATCAACCCCAGCACGAACACTATCCCACTGCTCTCCCTGAGCAATACACAGAACGGTTCACAAACCGGCGCAACGACGGGAGAGCAGTGCCTGTTTGTCTTCGATTGCACGCAAGTTGTCGCGCAATCGGACGTCGCTTCGCTGACAGCGCAGCTCCAGCAGACGCTGGATAAAGAGATTGCGCAGAGCTTGCAGCAACAACTGACGGCAACGCAGGGAATGCAGGTTGGCTCAATCGCCTTTATCTCGGCGAGCGCCACGGCTAATCCGCCGGTAGGGTCGCCCAGCAAGAACGTGACCGTCACCATCAATGGGCAGCAGGGCAAGCTCTATTACTTCCTGAACAGCGACGCACAAACGCTGGCGCGCATAATGCTCACGCAGGACGTGCAGGCGCTGGGAGCCAATTACCAACTGATGGGTGGAAGCATGCAGGTGGGGACAGCGGTCGTCGAGGGCGTCGATAACAGCAACAACATCTTGCTGGCCGTGGCAGCCGGGGCTGTGGCCCAGTATCAGTTCTCCGCCGCGCAACTGCATAGTATCACGATTGGCATTGAAGGCATGAGCGAGGCCAGCGCGCTGAACTATATCAAGCGCCAGGCAGGGGTTGATGCGAATACGATCACCTTTCACCTTTCCGGAGGTAGTACGCTGCCAACTGTCACGAAAAACATCAAAATCATCACCGTCGCGCCTACCACGCTGCCAACCTTCGCGCTGCCCACCGTCACGCCCGCGGCGTCTGCCACGCCGTAGGGCCGATGTATGTGGCGGCGCAATGCATTGCGCCGCCACTCCACAACATCTCATTCCACCTGTAGATCATACCCATAAACCGCGTCCGCGTACTCTGTCGGGTCAGGGATGCCGGCGTCGCGGAAGGCGTGTTTGCGCTCGACACAGGTGCCGCAGCGGCCGCAGTGCCGCTCTTCGCCTTTGTAGCAACTCCAGGTGTCGGCGTAGGGGACGGCGAGCGTCGTGCCGAGCGCGACGATCTGCTGCTTGCCCAGGTACATGAAGGGCGCTTCCAGGTGCAGCCCTGGTTCGGCAAAACCCTCGACGGCCTGACGCTGCATGGCATCGAAGGCTGTGATGAAGCCGGGACGGCAATCGGGATAGATGAAGTGATCGCCAGCGTGGACGCCCGCCGCGACGACGACGGCATGTTCGGCGACAGCGATGGCGTAGGCCACCGAGAGCATGATGGCGTTGCGATTCGGCACAACGGTGATCGCCATATTGGCGGAGGCATAATGCCCTTCCGGCACAGGTAGGTCGTCCGTCAGGGCAGAACCGCCGAGGAAGCGCGTGATACTCGTCAGATCGACCGCGTCCCAGCGCGCGTTGAGCCGCTCCGCGCACAACTGCGCGTAGTGTAGTTCTTTGCGATGGCGCTGCCCGTAGTCGAATGAAAGCAGGTGCAGATCGTAGCCCTGCGCGTGCAGCAGGTAGGCCAATGTTGTGCTATCTAACCCGCCGCTGACGATGGCGACGGCTGTGGTTGGCATGATGTTTCTCCTTTGATAGCCCCGATGTGACGACACACGTAGTTACATAGCCGTGTAGCGTTTGTATTCTGGGCGCGGCCCCTGGTAA
>DATLSW010000168.1:0-5383 GCA_035533955.1 Ktedonobacteraceae bacterium
CAACCCGGTCTGACCGCCAGAGGGACGCACCGCGTACTGCCGCTCGCGGCCTGCCCCATCGCGCACGAGCAGATCAACTGCGCCCTGGCCGTGTTGAGCCACCTGCCCAACGCGCGCCCGCAGGTGCTGATCCGCTGTGGCGCGGCCACCGAACAGATGTTGATCCAGCCGATGCCGGGCGAGGAGGCGCTGGCGCAACTGACCGCCAGGGGACTGGACATCCATAGCGAAACGATGGAAGAGCAGTTGGGCGGGCAAACATTTCGTATTCGCCCCAGTTCGTTCTTTCAGACCAACACGGCGCAGGCGGAAAAGATGGCGCGGCTGGTGCTGGACGGCCTGCTCACTGGCGCTGACCATCCGCTGACCCTCGTCGATGCCTATTGCGGCGTCGGCACGTTTGCTCTGCTGCTGGCGCAGCGCACCGGGCGCGTCATCGCCATCGAAGAGTCGCCCAGCGCCATCACAGACGCACAGTGGAACCTGCGCGCCGCCAGCAATGTCGAGATCATGAAGGGCAAAGTCGAGGATATCCTGCCCGCGCTGACCAGACAGATCGATGGCCTGGTTATCGATCCGCCGCGCGCCGGTTGCCAGCGCAGCGTGCTGGACACGCTGGCGCAGCATCCCGCCGCGCGCATCGTCTACGTCTCGTGCGATCCTGCCACGCTGGCGCGCGATCTGCATATCCTCTGCCACATTCACGCAGCCTACCGTCTACTCTCAGTACAACCGCTCGATATGTTCCCGCACACGGCGCATATCGAGTGCGTCAGCGTTCTGGAGCATTGTGCATGATGAAACCGCTTATTCTGGCCTCTGCCTCGCCGCGGCGCAGGCAGATTGTAGCATTGCTGAATCTTCCTTATAACGTCACCGTCTCGCCCATTGACGAGGATGCCATCAGCGCGACCTATAATGGCCCCAACGAGGAGCTGGCGCGGTGGTTGGCCGTCGAAAAAGCCAGGGGCATCCTTCCCACTGCCGCCGATCAGATCGTGATCACCGCCGATACCACCGTCCTGCTTGACGATGTGAGCCTGGGCAAGCCCCGCGACGCCGCGCACGCCCGCGACCTGCTGCTCGCCCTGCGCGATCGCTGGCATCGCGTCATTACCGGTGTGGCCGTCAGCGCCCTCGTGAACGGCGAACCGCTCATCCGCAGCGCCAGTTGTACAACGCCCGTTCTCATGCGTCCCTACAGCGAGGAGGAGATCGCGTCCTACATTGCCTCCGGCGATGCCATGGATAAGGCCGGAGCATACGGTATCCAGCATCCCGGCTTTCAGCCAACAGCCCAAATCAATGGCTGCTATCTTAACGTGGTGGGGCTGCCGCTCTGCACGCTGGTCAACCTGCTGGCCGCGTTCGGCGTCCACCCGGCAGCGTCCAGGCTACCGGGCGGCGCGTGTCCCTGGTCTCCGCACTGCCTGATCCCGCGTGAGGTGGCCCATGATCAGTAACATTGTCACCATCGTCGCCAGCGGGCTTATCGCGCTCGGTCTCGGCCTCTTCCTGCGCCTGCGACTCGTGCGCCGCCTCAAAAAGACCATTCTCGATGACTGGATCATCCAGACGCTGGGCGTGATCGTTATCCTGCTTCTGCTGATCGCCGCCGCCATCATCGCCTCCTTAATCATCGATACGAATATCATCATCAACGTGGTGAGGACGCTGGAGGGCCAGAAACAGATACAGGTTAAAGATATTGTATCTGTCGCGGGAAGCATTCTCGGATCAATCCTGGTCATCGTCCTGGCGCTGGGCGTCGCCCGCACCCTCATGAAACTGGTCTTGCGGGGTCTTGGTGAAAGCCGTCTGGATATCAATATCCGCACGCTCATTGGGCGCATCCTTTTTATCGTGATCATCTTGCTGGCGATATTCTGGATCCTCTCGATCTGGCAGGTTGGCTTTGATGTGCCGCTCGCCTCGATTGGCGTCTTTGCCGCCGCTTTCACCTTCTCCATTCAAGATATCCTGAAAGACCTGATAGCCGGCTTCTACATCCTGCTGGAGCATCCATTTCATATCGGTGATATGATCACCATTACCAATGGCGGCGTGCCGACGCGCACCGGCGTTGTCGAAGATATACAACTGCGCACCACGCGGATGCGTATTACCAGCGGAGAGCAGGTAGCCATACCGAACTCGCTCATCTTTGGCGGCATCGTGGCTAACAATACCTATTATACCGAACGGCGTGCCACGTTCACGATAGTCTTCGCGCAGGAGTCGTTTCAGCATGACGAAACACTAAAAGGCGTGATCAGCGCGCTCAAAGGCTCTGAAAAAGTGATGCCGAAACCAGAGCCGGAGGCGCTAATCACCAGCTACGCCAGCCAGCATGTCACCCTCAAAGTACTCTTCTGGGTGGGCAGCGAGCAGGTTGCCGGTGTATCAGATGTGATGTCTACTCTTCACGCCGCCTTTCCCGACGCCGATCTCACGCTGGTCGAGTCGATGATGGACGCCTGAAGTGGTAATGTGAACACCCCGTGCTGTGGCGGCGCAATGCATCGCGCCAGAATCGGGCTTAATAAATTGCGCCGCCACAGCACAGAAATTTGGGTGTGAGTAGTCCTATTTTGTTCCTAAAGAGAGAGCAGAATCGTTGAAAAGCCATGAGTCTGATAGAGCGCGCTGCGTCGGTATCTTAGGAGGGACATTTGATCCCGTTCATTACGGCCACCTGGTGATCGCCGAAGAGGTACGGGCGGCGCTGGCGCTGGCCGAGGTGATTTTTGTACCAACCGGAGATCCGCCGCATAAACAGGGAGAACACATCACAGCGGCGCGGCATCGGCTGGCAATGCTGGAACTGGCGCTAGCCGCGAATCCAGGTTTTTCGCTTTCGCTGGTTGACATAGATCGCCCAGGGCCAAGCTATACTGTGGAGACGCTCAAACTATTGCGCGCTCAATGGCACAAAGCAACAGACATCTATTTTATCATTGGCTGGGATAGCCTGGAGGATTTCCCGACCTGGTACGATCCCGGCGGCATTCTGGAGCAACTGGCCCATCTGGTAGCCGTCCATCGTCCTGGCTATACCGAGGAACCGTTCTATCGCGAGCGGTTGGAACAACGAGCGCCGGGTATTGCTGAACGACTGCTAGCCGTACCAGCGCCGCAACTGGAGATTTCGGCCACGGACCTGCGCCAGCGCGTCGCCGCCGGACGACCGATAAAATATCAGCTCCCTGAAACCGTGGAACGTTATATATATGAACATCAATTGTATCAGAAGGCAGATTGAACGATGACAGCAGCGCCAATGCAATATGTAATGGGAGACCGTCTGCGACTGCGTAAACCACACCCTTGTGGAGGCTACGTCTGGGAAGTCGTGCGTCTGGGCGCGGACATCGGTTTACGCTGCGAAAAATGCGGACATCGCATTTTACTGCCCCGCGCCGAAGTGGAACGCAGAACAAAACAGAAATTACCGCCTATACTACGCCCGCCGGACACCGACGACGATGATGATATGTAGGAGACGTTCATGGCTGTAAGAGCCTCACCGGAAGGATTTCGTAGCCTTCTTAAAAAGAGAAACTTTCTGTATTTATGGTTGGCGCAGTTGATCTCGATGACCATACAGAACGCCTCTAACTATGCCGTGCTGATTCTGATCGAGGAACTGACGGGTTCCACCACGCTCGTCGGCCTTGCTATCATCGCCTTCAGCGTCCCCGCCGTTCTGCTGGGCGGCCCTGCCGGAGTTTATGTTGATCGCATGAACAAGCGGCGCGTCCTCTGGGTCAGCAACATCCTGCGCGCCGCGGCATCGCTGGCTTTCGTGGTCTCGCTTCTGCTCAACGAACACCAGCTTCTGCCTATTTATCTGCTAACGTTTATCATCTCATCTATCGGGCAATTCTTTGCCCCGGCGGAAGGTTCGGCAATCCCTATTCTGGTCAGCGATGATGAACTGATGCCCGCTCTGTCGCTCTTCAACATTACCTTCATGCTCTCGCAGGCGTTCGGCTTCATTATCCTGGCTCCTATTGTCCTCAGCCTGCTGCCAACCTTTACAATCGTAGGCGTCACCATCAAGTCCGTCGTCACGCTCTATTTCATCATAGCCCTGCTCTACGGCGCCTGCGCCGTCCTCATTGCCCTCATCCCCGCCAAACCATTCAAACGTCAGCGCGCGTCCCACGCCAGGGTCACGACCAAAGATCTGGAAGTCGTCGGCAATATGTGGCTCGAAATGTTCCAGGGATGGAGCTTTGTACGCCGCAACAAACAGCTCTTCCTGGCCGTTATCCAGCTTTCGTTCGCTGGCGTTCTCATCCTGGTGATCGGCGAGCTTGCCACGCCCATCGTCACCAAACTGCTGCAACTGCCCGCCAACGCGATGGCGTTCGTCTTCGCGCCCGCCGGCATTGGCCTTGTCCTCGGCTCGATCTTTATGCCGCACATCACCCGGCGCATCGGCAAAGCGCGCGCAATCTTGATCGGCGCTATCGGCCTCGCCTGCCTCACTGCCGCTATCCCACTCACCACGCTGCTGACAAAGACACTGCGTCCCCAGGACTGGAACAGCAGTCCGCTCCTGTTGCTCATTGTCGGAGTTTTCATGTTCGGCGCCGGTATCGCACTCGACTTCATCAACATTCCGGCGCAGACCGCCATGCAAGAGCAGTCGCCGGCGTGGTGCAAAGGGCGCGTACTGGCTCTGCAACTCATGCTTTATAACGCCTGCTCCATTCCCATCATTCTCTTTATCGGCGTCATTGCCGATCTGTTCGGCGTTGATCACGTCCTCTATGTGATGGCCGCCTGTGAGCTTGCTTTTGGCCTGTGGGGCGTGTACTATGAACGCAGACACCGGGGCGCTCCGGAGATGCAAGAGACCGCAAAGGAAGAAGAGCCTGAGCCAGAACTCGATACCGTTGCGCCATAAATACTATGGTGATGTGATGTGGCGGCGCAATTGATCGCGCCCTGGATCGATCCTGGCGCAATGCATTGCGCCGCCACAGGGGTGATAACTCGTTTCATAAAATGTTAACATTCATCGGCGTTTGTGCTATTCTCTCCTTATGAGATGAAGCGCTTATGCAAAACAGATGGGCGTCAGCTACAAGACGGCCTATCGTTGGTGGAAGTCTGGCAAGCTCGACGCCTATCAACTGGATACCGGTACCGTGATGATACGGGAACCAGCTCAACCACAAGAGGCGATGAACTGGTTGACGACGTTGTGAGCGTGATTACCAGCATGGCGGCACGTATCTCTGGGCGGCGGCAAAGTAAACGCTGTGCTGAGAAGATCAAGCAATGTGTTGAACAGGCGATGAAAGAAGAGGAAAGCGAAGGATGACCATCGTTGTACGCGGCTACAAAACAGAACTTGACCTCACGAACGAGC
>DATLSW010000169.1:0-3492 GCA_035533955.1 Ktedonobacteraceae bacterium
CAACGAATTGCGCATCATCGCCTATCGCGAATCGACCGGGCAGGCGAGCGAGGCCGAATTGAAGCGGTTCGAGCAGGAGATCATGCCCTATTACTGGCATCAGAACTTCAAGCCGGAATACATCGAGAACTTGTTCAGCGAAGCGAACCTGAATATGGATATCGCTACCTATATGATGGGAACACTGAGTAAAGAATACGACCTGCGCTCGTCATTGCCCGACATCGACGTTCCCGCGCTGATCTTGCAGGGCCGCTACGACTGGGTGACGCCGATGAGCGGCGCGCTGGAGATGGCGGAAAAGCTGCCTGACGCGACGCTGCACATCTTTGAGCAGTCGGGCCACATGGTCTTTATGGAGGAACCGGAGGAGCTGGTTGCTGTAATTAGCAAGTGGATCAGAGAGCAGTAGAGAGAAACATGACAAAAATCGTGTTGTCCAGCACGATTTTTGTCATGTTTCTCTCTACTGCTCTAATAACTCCAGTTCAGGCCGCATTGCGAGCAGTGGCGCGCGGGGTGGTCGCTCTCGAAGGCGCGGCGGAACTCTTCGTAGCGTTCGCCGTACCAGATATCCTCAATAGGCTGCTGGAAGATATTGCCCAGCACGCGCTCTTCGCGATATTCGCGCGCGCTGCGATGGCCGAAAGGCGCGAAGCAGCACGACAGGACATTGCCGCTCGACGTTATGTACGTCAGCGTGTAGGGGCGGCGGCAGCCCGACCAGGGACGCGCGCCGAAGTCGCGCGTGATGCTTTCCATGGGCGTGACCATGCCGGCGGCGCTGAAAGTGATGCCGCGCTCGCGGCACATCCGCTCTCCGCGCTGCACAATTTCCAGTTCTTCGGGCGCTGCGCGGCGGAACAAAGCCTGCTTTGAGTTTGCCAGCCCCTCCTCGAAGTAGACGAGGCGCTGCAAGTGAACCTCGCGGATGCCGCTTTCGTCGGCCAGCGCGATCAGGTTGGGCAGATCGGGCAGATTCTCGCGCATGGCCGTGAACCAGAGCGAAACGGCGGGTTTGCTGGCCTGTTGCTCTCGCTGCAAGGCCACGAAGGCTTTGACGTTGCGCCAGATTTTATCGAAGGCATCCACGCCGCGCACGCGCGCGTACATCTCGCGGCTGGAGCCATCCATCGAGAGGCGGTATTCATCCAGACCCGCGTCGATTAGCGCCTGCCCCTTCTTCAGCGTCAGCGCGACGCCGTTGGAGTTGAATAGCACGTAGGTTCCGCGATCCTTGAGGTAGCGCACCATGCGCGGCAGTTCTTTGTTGAGCAGCGGCTCGCCCAGACCGTGCAGCACAACGCGCTCCAGCACAGGAAACTGATCGACCACGCGGCGAAAATCGTCAAAGCTCAGGTCGCGGTCTTCCTCGCGCGAGAGCAGCGTGCGCGGGCATTGCTGGCAAAACTCGTTGCAGCGACTGGTCGGCTCGATGTAGATCGAGCGCGGTAAAGTGTCAACAGCAGTCTTGATCATACATACTCCTCACGTAGGGGCCGATTTAGCGTACCCCATGTACAGATAAATTCATGGCCGCGAGCAGAGCGGCGGTGTGCGGCGCGCGCGCGGCATCTTCTCTCAGCAATTGTGCTAAACGCAGCAGATCGGGCAGTTCATCGATGTCGTACAGCGACTCGATCAGGCTCACGGTCAATCCCAGGCGCTGGGCCGCGGTGATAGTCATCTCTGTGACGACGCTGGTACTCATGGGAATGCCGCTAAAGACATCGTGCGGCTGGCGCATGGCGATCAGGTAATAGCCGCCGTCGTCGGCAGGGCCAAGCGCCACGTCGGTCTCGTCGAGCGCGTTTTGCGCGTCGGTGATCATGCCGCGTCGGATATGCGGCGAGTCCGACCCGACGACGACAGTTTTCTTATAGCCAATATTCGACGTCCAGGCGAAAGCGTGGTGCAGGCGCGTGCCCAGGTCCGCGCCCTCTTGCGGAAAACTGCGCGTGTAGCGGGCCAACGTGGGAGCAAGTTCGGCGATGAAGCCATCGTAATCCACGTCGGGCGGCGTGTATGTCCAGTACAGATCAAGCGTTGGCCCCGCGAGATGATGTGCAAGATCGGCCAGGAAGGCCCGGTAGAGTTGCAGCGTTGTCTCATCGCCGACAGCGCGAGCCAGCCGCGTCTTCGTTTGTCCTTTGCTGGGATAGCGGGCCATGACTACCACGGCAGTATCAGGCATGAGTGCGCTCCGTTCTCACGTAACGCAGCGTCGTGCGCAGCATATACCAGGCGGCTTTAATGCTGCCGCTGATCGTTCCGGCCACTTTAGATCGGCCATGACTGCGCTGGCGATAGTGGATCGGCAGTTCGACGATCTGATATTTTGCCCTGGCGGCCTTCACCAGCATCTCTACCGGCCAGCCGAAGGTCATTTCGCGCATGTTCAGCGCCTGCAAAGCCGCGCCGCGTATGACGCGGAACGAGCCGATATCAGAGAGACGAACGTGATAGAGCAAGCGGATCAGGCGGCTGACCAGCCAGTTGCCGAGGCGCGCCTGCGGCGGTATCGCGCCCCTTTCGGCGCGCCTGCTCACGCGCGAGCCGATCACGAAATCGGCGCGTCCCTCGCTCACTGGAGCCAGCATCATCGGCAGATCAGCCGGGTCGTCGCTGCCGTCGCCATCCATAAAAACCACGATTTCCGCGCCCAGGCTGCGGGCTGTCTTGAAGCCTTTGAGGCAGGCGCGTCCGTAACCGCGCTGTGGTTCGCTGGCGACGATGGCTCCCGCCGCGCGCGCGACGTTAGCTGTCTGATCGTCGCTGCCATTATCGGCCACGATGATCCATTGCGCGACGCCGGCAGGAATCTGTGGGAGAAGATGACTGAGGGCGGCCTCTTCATTCAAAGCAGGAATAACAATGGCGACCTTTTCGCTTGTTGACATGCGCTACAACTCCTAAACTACGCTAACATATTTGGTGTCCGGTAGGAACACGGCCCTTTTGTGTCCCTTGTTACACACGGTATCACACGTATGCACGTTTCAGGTACGAGCCTTTTTCCAGATGCGAGAAATCGCCCAAAAAGGCGCAGATTCGACGCCATTCTGGTGATAGATCGCCAAAAAAAGACGTAATTCGTAAGAGATAGGCAAGATGTAGTATGAAAAAAGATACCGCACGTCAAGAATGCTTGACAGGTTCTTGTGTGCTGGCTATACTGTACTGTAAACAACATCCCTGGCCGCGTTCCAGTCGTAGTACCATGCGCCACCTATTTTGCAGCATACAAAGGAGGAACCGTTGGACTCCGAACAAACTCTATCCGACGATGGCCTGATTCAATCCCCTTCGGGGAGCCTGATACCAGCCAGCATCGAAGTGACCGATGAAGTCATTCTGCGCACCGTCAAGTTGAACAAGTATTTTGGCGATAAGCACGTTCTCATAGATATCGATTTTGAGGTGCGCAAGCGGGAAGTGGTCGCCGTGATTGGGCCGAGCGGCTCAGGGAAAAGCACGCTGGTACGTTGCCTG
>DATLSW010000170.1:0-6086 GCA_035533955.1 Ktedonobacteraceae bacterium
GCTACGGCAATCATGTTCCTGAGCATTCTTTTACCACTTTCCCTGACTCCCTGAGCATTTTTTGAGAGTTCCGGCCCTATACTAAAGATATCGTTGAGCGTGTTACGCATCTTTCAGGGGGCCGCATGGCAACAAAGCAGGCACAAGACGCAGTCACAACACACACCGCAGAGACAACCACTTTCCAAGAACACGAGCAAGAGCAAGAGAACCACGGATTACGGCGCGCCGTTGGCGTCTGGGGGTCATACACCTGGGGCTATGCCGATGTCGGGGCCGATGTTTACGTGGCGCTGGGCATCGTCATGGGAGCCGCGCAAGGCGCGACAAACGTGGCGTTCCTGTTCGCCGGACTGGTCTATATCATGGTCGGCCTGGCCTACACCGAACTGGCCGCCGCCTATCCGATGGCCGGCGGCGGCCAGTTCTATGTCCTGCGCGGGCTGGGCGATTTCTGGGGCTTTGTGGCCGGTTGGGCAGTGTTACTGGATTTTACCATTGATATCGCTCTCTTCGCGCTGGCATCAGCCGGTTACTTTAACTTTTTCTTCCCCGCGCTCAACATGACGGTCAATCTCAACATCCTGGGCTTTGCCTTTCCTGGCGTACAGCCTTTGCTGATCCTCGAAGGGACAACTTTTGTGGTGATGCTGACTGTGCTAAACATCATCGGTGTGCGCGAGTCATCGAAGTTCAACGAGATTCTGGGCGCGCTCGATGTCATTAGCGAATCAACGATACTCTTGTTCGGCTTTCTGTTCGCCTTCAATCCATCATTGCTCATTCACCAGATGGTGACGGCGTGGCCTGATCCCTATCACCTGGCCTATGGAGCCTCGTTGGCGATCATCTCATTTGTTGGTCTGGAGTCGATCAGTCAGGCCAGTCAGGAAACAATACGACCGGCCAAAGTTGTACCGCGTACCTCAATTGCGCTGATCTTGACCGTGCTGATCTACGCCCTGGCGTTCTCAAATCTGAGCTTGTCAATGCTGCCCTGGCAAACCTTCGCTACGCATAACGGCGATCCGGTGGCTTGGCTCGCCAGTCATATCCCCATTCTTGGCCTCTTCGTGGGGCCATATGTGGCGGCCCTGGGCGCGACGCTGGTTCTGATCTCGTCCAACGCGGGCGTGTTTGGCGCGTCGCGCATCACCTATTCAATGGCGCGCTTTAACCTGTTGCCGCGCTGGTTCGCCAAAGTTCATCCCAAATTCCGCACGCCCGTGCGCACGCTGGTAGTTTTTTCCGGCGTGGCGCTGCTGGAACTGTGGATGGCTGGACTTTCGCCCAATGCCTACGACGTGCTGGGCAACATGTATGCCTTCGGGGCGGCCACCGCTTATATGCTGGTCTTCATCTCGCTGCTGGTTCTGCGCTTCACCGATCCCTGGACGCCACGCCCCTTCAAAGTGCCGCTCAATATTCGCTTTCGCTGGAAAGATGGCGAGCCTCGGCTCTTGCCTATCGTGGGCATCCTCGGCTTCCTGGGCATCACCAGTATTGTCGTGATGGTAGTACTGACTCATGCTATTGGACGCATCGCGGGGCCAGCCTGGATTCTCCTGGGCTTACTCATCTTCATCTGGCATCGGCGGCGTAACAAACTGCCCATTCGCAAATCACTCAAACACAACTGGGAAAAGGAGCAACTGGCGGTCTATGAAGACGCCGGTGAGCATGAACTCGCGGTAGAGTTCCGCGAGAATCTGGCGCGCAAACGCCGCCTCTATGGCGAAACGGAGCATGAAAGCAAGCTGCCGCCGGGTACAAA
The DNA here is from genome assembly GCA_035533955.1 of Ktedonobacteraceae bacterium. Classification (GTDB taxonomy): domain Bacteria; phylum Chloroflexota; class Ktedonobacteria; order Ktedonobacterales; family Ktedonobacteraceae; genus CADDZH01. The sequence continues at coordinate 1,775 of DATLSW010000170.1, forward strand.
AGTTGTCGATGTTCCTATTCAACGCAATGGCTCCGGCAACGGCAATAACCATGCGAACCATACACGAGGCAAATAATGAACGCATCATCACCTCGATTGCCCTTTCGCGAACGCTATCGTCTTTTTGTCAGCGTGCTGTTGATTCCCCTGGGCGTCATCATCATCGCCCGCTCAGCAGTGTTTGGCCTCCAGGCATGGACGCTGCTCATTCTAGGACTGGCGATGATCGGACTGGGTATCGTGCGGCTGCGGACATTTTTCCAAAGCAGAAAGAAGCAGGTATAATGCATGACGCTGGCAGCAATAATCGGTACGCCTTTGTTTAACCCGGTGGGCATCCTGATCGGCATTGTGTTCATCGCATCAATTCTGAGCGTGCTTGGCTGGATGCTGCGCTTGCCGAAAGAGACGGAAGAAGCGCGCAGCGCGACCCGGGCGGTACGCTCCGTCAACAAGTTGACGCGCATCCTGGTGCCGGTACTGCACAAAAATGAGGTCACGGACCGCACGGTGGCGCTGGCCGTCCAGATGGCGCAGCACCGCAACGGCAATGTCGAAGCGCTGGCGGCGCTTGAAGTTCCCCTTATGCTGCCGTTGGACGCGAAAGTAGAGGATGATGAACAGTGCGCCCTGGCGCTACTTGACCGCGCTGAATCCGTGGCGGCTCATACGCACAGTTCAAGCAAGGTCATCAAACGCCTCTTAAAGGCGCGCAGCGCGGGAGCAGCCATTGTGCGCGAAGCCGAAGAAAAGGGAGTAGACCTGATCATTATCGCGAACGTGCCTGTGCGCGTGCGCGGATCAATGCAACAAATCGATCCGACGGTAGAATATGTGCTGAAAAATGCCCCGTGTGAGGTCATGGTCTTGAGCCAACTGCAACCGCTGGCCTCTCAGCTTGAAGTGAGCGCGAAAGTGGCGCTGGCCGCCTCAGTCCTGTAGGTAGGAACCATAAAACAGGTACTGTTCTCCGACGGAGTCGAGGCTGTTGGAAAACAGTATCTGCTCCGTGATTTCTGCATCGTCCTTTGAGTGTTTCCCCAGGTGGAGAACGAAATCTTTGATCATATCTTGTAAGACTTTACGCCCTTCACCGGAGGGCAAGCGAACGATATAGAGTTTGCAAATTGTCTCAACCATGAGATGCTTTACTTCACGCGTTTGTAACAAGATGCCCTGGCCCTGGCGCACAAAGAGAACGATGCCCTCACACTCGTGTTCTTGCACGAGACGATTGATCTCCTGGATCACATTCCTGGTAACCACTTCCACGTAGCTCATAGAAACGCCATAGTTATCAGCCTTATTACCTAGAGCAACCTCAAAATCTCTCGACTGCTGAATCTGTTCCAGGCGTATCGCTTTGCGAGATTCTTTCGCACAAGGGATCAGTGAAGCAACGATCAATTCAGCTTCATTGTTTTTCGCCAGGTGTACTGCATACTCCAGAGCATACATATCGACACCATGCGTAAACGGCAACAGCAAACGTTTTGTCGTCCTCAAGGCTACCTCTCAGTCTGCGAAAAGTTTCTGTGTTTCCGTATCTCTTTTCACCTACTGAGTGTAGCCCAGAAGATATCAAAATGCGCTAAAAGAGCGCCTTAACCAACTCAAAATTTACTCAAGAGAGCCTCTTTTCTCTGGCAATCAATCGTCGCTGTTAAAACGATATCCTACCCCTGATATGGTGAGAATAAAGCGCGGGTGAGCAGGGTCAGGCTCGATTTTGCGGCGCAGTTGGCCGATGTAGACATGCAGATAATGCGCCTCGGCGCTGTAGCCAGTACCCCATACCTCCTTAAGCAGCATCTGGCGCGTCATAATCTTCCCGCTATTTTTGATCAAGACCTTGAGCAGGTCATACTCAGTTGGCGTCAATTTCACATCCTGCCCTTTGACCTGCACCTGGCGCTGCGCGAAATCTACTCTGAGCGGCCCCGCGACAAAAATTGGTTCCGTACCGGATTGCACCGGCGCGGCATGACGCAACGCCACGCGAATACGCGCCAGCACCTCGTCTATGCCGAACGGCTTGGGAACGTAGTCGTCCGCGCCGATATCCAGCGCCATGACTTTATCACGTTCGGCATCTTTGACGGAGAGAACGATGATGGGCAAATTCGACTCCGCCCGCACGCGACGGCAGACTTCTAAACCGCTCATACCCGGTAAGCCAAGATCGAGCAGAATCAGATCAAGTCTGTGCCGACTTATGGCGTCCAGCGCCTCTTCTCCGCTTTGAGCCGTGAAGACTTCATAGCCGTGCGCCAGCAGACTGCGCTGCAACGCTCGCAAAATTTCAATCTCATCATCTACAACCAGGATACGCGCTCCGGTTTTACTCATGCTTCTATACCCTCTGATGTTCCGATTGGTAATGTAAAGCGAAAAATGCTGCCGCCACCCTCGCGACTCTCGACCCAGATACGCCCGCCATTCGCCTCGACCAGCCCTTTGCAAACTGCCAGACCTAACCCCGATCCGCTATTCCCGCTATTGCGCTTCACACCCAGCACGCGATAGAATTTATCAAAGATATGTTCCCGATCAGACAACGGGATGCCAGGTCCGCGGTCGGCCACGCTAATCGTGACGTACTCGTCCCCAGCCAGCGCACTGATCTCAATAGGAGACGCCGGTGGAGTATAGTATACGGCATTTTCTAGCAGGTTGGTAAGTACCTGGTCTATATGCAGGTAATCAACATCTACTGGCGGCAGATCGCCCGGCACATTCATTCTTACCTCTCGCTCCTGCAACACCGGCTGCATATGCGTTAACACGTCGTGGATCAGCTCATCAACCGGATACCACTCCTTTTCAGGCTTGAGCGCGCCCCCCTCAATACGCGACATGTCGAGCAAATTGCCGACGAGGCGATTGAGCCGGTCGGCTTCGTTTTCGATGGCAAGCAGAAAACTGTGCCGCGTCTCCTCATTCCACTGCACATCCTCTTGCAACAAACTGCTGGCCGAGGCTTTGATAGAAGAGAGCGGCGTTCGCAAATCATGTGAGACAGAGGAGAGCAAGGCCGCGCGTAAGGCATCAGTCCGTTGCAGCACCTCAACGCGCAAACTCTCGCGCCGCAGGCGCATACGCTCGATAATCGCTCCCGCCTGATCCAGGAACGTCCAGAAGAAGGCTGTGCCAGGGTTTGCGCGTTCGCGTTCCGCGCCCAGCACATGCTCTTGACCAAAGAGGCGTGGGTCATCTTCAATAACTAAGCAGACGACGCCGACTACCTCTTGCCCAATTTTGAGCGGGATCATACGCGTGTAGCGGCGCACGGGCTGCGTCGATAAAGTACTGCGTATCACGGCACGCTGTCCGTGATTTGAAGATGCAGGCATAGCCGACTGATGAAGTTCGACGGTTTGCGAACGTTCCAACACCCAGGAGGCCGTGGCAACTTCATCCGGTGAAAGCGGAAGCTGCTCTTTCTCTGGCAGTGTGCTGACCTGCAACATCAGCCTTCCGGCAGGATTGGGCAACAGTACGGTACACTCGCGCACTCCCCACGAGCCAAACACATCGACGATAGCATGTGCCAGGATATCCAATTGGCTTTCAAGTTCAACCTCGCTGTTCGTCAAACGCACCAGGTCATAGAGGATACGTGTCTCCTGCTCGCGTCGCCGGGCCTGTTCGGCGCGCTGGCGCATGATCGAGGCCAGCTCGCCGGTTATAATCGCCGTCGTCAAAAAGACAAAGAGAGCCAACCACTCTTGAAAATTATTCATGCTGAGGGTATAGAGCGGCGGAACGACAAAGTAGTCGAACGACAGAAAGGCTATGATGGAGGAAAACACCGCCGGGTAGAGGCCGCGCGTACTCGCCAGCGCCAGCACGATAAGGACGTAGACAAGCGTAATGTTGGGAATGCGCGGATAGAGTTTGAAATGAGCAATGATAAGCGTAATGCAAAACGTTCCTACTACGGCCAGTACGCTATCAATGAGATAGCGTTCCCAGCGCGACTCTTTTCTGATTTCTAACGGCGGCAAATGCTCAATCTGACGCATCATCTATCCTGGCGAGCGACTCTTATAATCGCCCTTTTCTTTGTGAGAACTAAGGGATTTGTGTCTATCATCTTATGAGAAACACCAACACTTGTGCAAACATTCCCAACATCATGTTCAAACGAGAAACACCTGCGGCGCTTCATATATGAGTCATCCCTAATTTTGCAGGAAGAGCCAGAGCCGGAAAAGAGGGACTAGGCAAAACGGACCTCTTCGTTTAGACTATGGAGTATCAAACCATCCATCATCTAAACGAGGAGAGTCGGGACTAGTATGACAGAACT
>DATLSW010000171.1:0-3375 GCA_035533955.1 Ktedonobacteraceae bacterium
ACAAAGACATCATCTTGAACGTCGCGTCCTACCGTTTGCATTATGCATCGTTCCTTTCATGCCATGCCAGAAACAAGACCCTCTCGAATGTCATTCTGAGCGGAGCGAAGAATCTCATGTGAGCCATCTTGATCAGCCGCCAGCTTCAGATTCTTCGCTCCGCTCAGAATGACAGGTCCGGGCCGGGTTTTTATGCCATGCCGATCCTCAAAATACAGACAAACAAGAAGCTGCGCCAGAGAGGTTCACGTCGAAACCATGATGATCGTTTTGTTTAGATTGTATCATATCAAATTCGCGCATGAGATATAATGTCTACACAACCACGAACCTATTTTCCTGTAGGAAGGACAATCATATATGACAACCGAAACGCGGCACGACGCAAAAGCCTATCGCCAGCATGTGGGACTTGTCGCCGAGATTCCCAATTTTCCCGGCCCGTGGGACGAGGTGATGGCAAAAGTCAAGATTGCCGACGAACTGGGCTACGACTCCATCTGGCTGGGCGAGTCCTGGGGCTACGAACTCTTTACCTCGATGGCCGACCTTGTGCGCGTGACGAAGCGCATTAAGATCGGCGCGGGCATCGCCAACGTCTACTCGCGCTCCCCAGGAGTGATTGCCAGCACAGCGGCCACGCTGGACGAGCGTTCCGGCGGGCGCATCATCCTGGGCCTCGGCCCGTCCGGCGCGAACGTGATCGAACACTGGCATGGCGTGCCGTTCCAGAAGCCGGTGCGGCGCACGCGCGAATACGTCGAGATCATCCGCATGATCCTGCGCCAGGAACGGCTGATCTATCACGGCGAATTCTTCAACCTCGAACGCGGCTTTAAATTGCGCTTCACGCCCCTGCGCGCCGACCTGCCCATCTACATCGCGGCAATGGGGCCGAAGAACGTGGTGCAGACGGGCGAGATTGCCGACGGCGTGCTGCCCGTCTACTGGCCCGGCGATAAATGGGGCGAACTGCGCAGCCAGCTTGACGAGGGAGCGCGCTTAGCAGGCCGCCCGCCGCACAGCGCGGCCATCGCGCCCTATGTCACGTCTATTATCCTGGCTGAGAACGCCGACGAGAACGAGCGCGCCGCCGCTCGCATCATGGCCGGTACGGGACTGGCCTTCTACATTGGCCGCATGGGCGTCTACTACGCCGACATGCTCACGCGCAACGGCTTTGGCGACGACGTGGCAATCGTGCAGGAAGCCTGGCAGCGCAAGGACAAGAATCCCGCCGAGGCAGTCTCGCAAGCCTTGCTCGACGCCACCGCGATCATCGGCACGCCCTCCGAAATCGTGGCAAAGCTCGATCAGTGGGGCGCGTTGGGCGTCGATGAACCTCTGCTGGGAATGCCCTCTGGTTCCGTCGCTGAAGTTGGCGCTAAACTGGCCGCGCTGATGGATGCATTGAAAATGTAAAGACAACCGCCAATCCCTATGTGGCGGCGCAATGCATCGCGCCTGCGCTGCGGGCGGGGCAAGCCCACGCCCCTACGGATTATGATGCCCGGCAAAGCGGTCGGCGTGTTGCAGGCGTTTGCCAACGGCAGGATGATCGTAAAAGAAAAACTCGACCGCCGGCGATGGCTCGACCTCGGACAGATTTTGATTGGCGAGGCGCGTCATCGCGCTTTTGAACGCCTCCACTTTGCGTGTGGACTGCAAGGCGTATTCGTCGGCCTGGTACTCGACGGCGCGGCTGATGCCGTTGCTCAAGGGCAGTACCACCAGCCCGAAGATACCGAGCAGCAGCAGCAAGAACGGCATAGTCGCGGGATCGGCCAGTGCGAGATAGTAATGCTGCGTGTTCGCGGCCCAGTTCAGCGCGAGGCTCACCAGGTACAGGCCAACCAGCATAATCACTGATTGACTGACGATCAGCTTCCAGAGATCGCGGTGGACGTGATGCCCCAGTTCGTGGGCCAACACGACCTCGATCTCGTCGGGCGTGTAGCGGTCGAGCAGGGTATCTCCCAGCACGATGCGCCGCGTGTTGCCGAGGCCCATCAGCGCGGCATTGGCGGCGGTGGTCTTGCTGCTCAGATGCATGGTGAAGACGCCGCGCACGCGCGTATGGGCGCGATCAGTCAGGGCCAGCAACCGCTCCTTCAACTCGCCGTCCGGCAGTGGCGTAAACTTGTAGAACAGCGGCAGGATCAGGACAGGCGCGAGATTCGCCATGATCACGGTGAAGAAAAGCAGCGCAATGGCTACCCACAGCCACCACAACTGCGGCTGCGCCGCCAGTAAAAGATAGACCACCTCAGCCGCGGCCACCTCGAAGACCAGCCCGATGCCCAGTCCCTTGCACAGATCGGCCAGCCAGCCCTTTGCCGTCATAGTCGAGAGACCATAGCGGCGTGACAGCGAAAAGCCGTAGTAGCCCAGCGGCGTCGTGACGATCTCGTAAGCCAGCGACAGCACGAGCAGGAAGACCAACACCTGCACGGGATACCAGCCGCTCACCGGCTGCCAGCCAAGCGGCTGTAGCCAGTCGCGCAGAGCTACATCAAAGCCGCTCATGAAAATAAAGAGGATGCCAAGGGCGGCAATGCCCAGACTGGTAAGGCTCAATTGTCGCCGGATACGCGCGTACTCGCGCGCCTGCTGCTGCCGCGCGGCATCAAGTTCCACCCCAGATGACGGTTCCGTTGGTGACTGTTCGATATCAGTACTCATTCAATGCTACTCCTGGAGCCATTATTTTTCCCACACGTCCTATTATAGCACCTGGGGATGCCAACCCAATGTGGCGAATGCATCGCGCCGCCACGCCGTTTCATATAACAACAAAAAAACGGGTATAACGTGCTGTGCCTGCCTTATTCGGCAGGCACAGCACGTTATACCCGTTGTCATAGCATCTTTTAGTCTTCAATATAGCGCGGGAGCTTTACCCGGTTAGCCGGGAACCGGTCATGCGGTCGGCAAGATCACCAATCACCGGAATCTTGAAAGTTTTTCCCATAAACGCCTGGATCATGGCGATCAACCAGACCACAAAGATGGCAAGATAGCCTACCCATGTGAGACAGCTTACACCCAGGAATAACCCGCTGCTATTAGCCAGCGCGGCAAAGACGCTGACGATAATAATCACGAAGAGCCAGACAATTGACAGGATATCCAGCAAGATGACCTGCGCCCCGTGGAAGCGCACAAAGCGACTTTGCTTTTCTATGAAGAAAAAGATGAGGCCAATAATAGGAACAAGATAGCCCAATCCGGCGGCAACATTCGGCTGCATACCTATCGAGCTAGCGCCGGGCGCAGCGGCATTCGCCGTCGGCGGCACCCCATATTGCGGCCCATAGGGTCCCTGCTGGTAGCCGCCTTGCTGGCCTGCATAAGGGTTGTCCGGCTGTTGCGGCG
>DATLSW010000172.1:0-9268 GCA_035533955.1 Ktedonobacteraceae bacterium
GCGTCGTGAGGATCAGAACCTCGGCCTTAGCGAGCCGGGCAATGCGGCCACCTGTCAGCCGATACAGGCCCAGGCCGAGTCCCCTTATTCTTTTGTTCAGCTCGAATTCCAGGTACAGATCAGTCTTATCCAGAGGAGAAAGGCGTCTCTTCGATGTCTTGCTAGCGTCTCTCAACCTCATGAAGAAAGCGCGGACGAATGGATAGTAAAGCGGGAACGCGACGATGAGCAGAACGCAGGCGACTATCCCAAACACCTTTGTGAAGCCGCGTACCTTCAAATCTCTCATAAGTGCCTCCTTTTTGCACACCATATATTATTCTGCGAAAGATGTTTCCTAATTTCACACATGATATGACCATATACCACGCATATCACTCATGCGTCACGTTTTCCGACTCTGTAGCACACTATTCTCACAATCCTATGCCGCGCCGGACCACGTTTATAGGGGCGATGCCTGCCCTTGTGGGAGCCTATTCCCGGTTCTTGACGTCATTGGTCGCACCGACGACATCCTTTCGTTTCCTACACCGCAAGGTAGAATGATCCAGATTCTGCCACTCGCCATTGCGACGGTTGCGGAGGATACGCCGGGCGTGTATAGCTGCCAGATCATCCAGACGGACCTATTGAAGCTAAAGGTTCGCCTGACAGTGAAGGATACCGTACAAGAGCAGTTCGTATGGGAGGTGCTACTGGCTGATCTATCTTGCCCAACAAGGAATAGCCAGTGTGTCTGTCGAAAAGGCTCTGGAGCCGCCGCAGTTGCATCCGAAGAGTGGAAAGTTCAGACAGGTATGGTCAGAAGTATAGTGAAGGCGATCCTGATTATAACAGGTAAACAGGCTGTTCTATCGACCTGGGAAATGGCAGGACACGGGTGCAGGATACGGGTGCAGGATACGGGTGCAGGACACGGGTGCAGGACACGGGTGCAGGACACGGGAGTATCCCCAGATTGCCAGGGCGACCGCAAGGGTCGCCCCTACCCTCCATACACTAACCGGCGTTAGTTTGCAAAAAGTTGAGGAATATCCATGACACGGGGGAGACGTTGCGCGGAAGCAGGCGATGTGCTATACTTGACACATCGCAAATAGAGTTGATGAAGTATAGAAGGAGTGGAGATATGGCAGAGACGCGACAGCCGTTTCCCATTGAACAACGCCTGCGACAAGATATCGTGGAAGCTCAACGCGCTCGCGACCAGGTGAGACTGGACACACTGCGCATGGCGTTGGGCGCAATTCATAACCTGGAAGTGGCGCGTACCGACCGGAAAAACGCGGATTTCGGCAAACCGCTGACGGGGGTTGACTGCACACAGGTACTCGAGCAAGAGGTCAAGAAACGGCGCCAGGCCATCGAAGCGTATCAGAAAGCTGGTCGTCCCGAACTGGTGGAAAAAGAGCAGCGCGAGGCCGACATCTTGCTGACATACTTGCAAGGAACGCAACTGAGCGACGAGGAGATACGCGCGATTGTGGCCGAACTGATTGCTGAACATGGGAAAGCATTCAGAAAAGTGATGCCGCTTGCCGCAAAAGAGACAAAAGGACGCGCCAATGGCACGCGCGTGCAGCAAATTGTCAAGGAAATGACCGAGTAAGCCAACTTTTAACGCGCTTTGCTCGACAAAGACCGGTTGGTATGGTAATATAGGGCCGGTGTTTACAAAGATTCTGCTGTCAGGCCGTGTTAGGGTTATTGCGCGCCTGATGAACCTGAAGAAGAGACTATGCGCGACATATTGGTGGCAACCACGAATAGACATAAGCTTGACGAATATCGCGTCATCTTTGCTGGTTTGCCATACAGATTGCTTTCTCTCTATGATAAACAGATAGATCTGGATGTTGAGGAAACGGGAACAACGTTTGCCGAAAATGCGGAACTCAAGGCGCTTACCTACGCAAGTCTTTCAGGAATGCTCTCGCTGGCCGATGATTCTGGCCTGGAGATAGACGCGCTCGGAGGCGCGCCCGGAGTGTATTCTGCCCGCTTCGCGGGGAGAGATACGTCGTATGAGGAGCGATTTCGTTTGATTCTCGCGCAACTGAACGGCTTACCGGAGGAACAACGCACGGCCCGTTTTCGCTGCGCCATCACTATTGCTGAGCCATCGGGATTTCATCGTACAGTTGAAGGTGTCATTGAGGGACTCATTGCTGACGCACCTCGCGGCACACAGGGATTTGGGTACGATCCGATCTTTCTTGTACCTGCCCTGGGCAAGACGACGGCTGAACTGGCGCCAGAACAGAAGAATCGTATCAGCCATCGCGGCAAAGCTGCCCGGCTTGCCGCTGCTTTGCTGGCACACTGGCCGGAACAATGAAACACCTAGAGAGAGAAGGAACCGCGGTCTATGGGGAAAAAGCAGCCGATTCGCGTCGCGCTTGACCTGGAAACAACGGGGCTGCACGAAGAACAAGACGCCATTGTCGAAGTTGCAGCGATCAAATTTAGAGGCGCTACCATCGTTGATACGTTCGAGACGCTGGTAGCGCCTGGTCGCCCCATTCCATACCGCGTGCAGCGTCTCACCGGTATTACCCCGCAGCAACTTCTGGGAGCGCCGCAATTCGAAGCAATTGCCAGAACGCTGCGCGATTTTATCGGCGATCTGCCGCTTGTCGGCCATAGCATCCCTTTTGACGCCGGTTTCTTGCGCCGCCGCGGCCTGGGCCATAACAACCCGCTGATTGACACCTTTGAGTTGGCGACCGTTCTCCTGCCATCGTTGCCAAGCTATAACCTGGGGAAGGTTGCCGACGCACTCGGCATCCCCGTCTCGCCTGAACGTCACCGCGCAATGGTGGATACAACCCTGGCAAAGGACGTCTTTCTCGCCTTACACGCGCGCTTACAGGCTGTTGATCTCTCGTTGCTGGAAGAACTCGCCCGACTGGATGCCCCGCGCGACTGGCCGCTGCTCGCATTTTTTCGCCAGGAACTGCGCGAGCGACAGGAGTTGGACGGCGTGCGCGGTCTGCCGCTACGCGGGAGCCTGGGTGATCGTTTTGCCGCGCAATTAGGCATGGACCCGCGTATCCTTTCATTCGCCATTGCGCGCCAACCGGAAGACATTAGCGAATCCTCGCCCTCACCGCAGGCGTCCGCGCCCGCCCTGGAAGCAGTGGAACAATTGCAAACGCGGATCGAGGTTATTCCTGAACAGGGAGTCATCCCGGAGCAAATCAGCCCACACGAACCGATGACGTACCAGGCTGCGCGCGAGGCGGTGCTACGTATTCTTGCCGGAGCGCCTGTATCCGAGAGCCAGAATGCGCTGCTGATGGAAGTCACACTTGGCGGCAATGACTATACCCCCGTCTTGCTCCCGGCGTTAGAATGGCTGTGCGAAGCAAGCGACGGGAGCGAGCCGACAGAAAAGCGCCTCGTCATTGCCTGCTCAAATCAGCAGAACGCGCGGCAGTTGATGGAACACCTCTTGCCGCACCTATGGGGCTTGCTCAAGCAGGAACAAACAGTGGCGTACCTGGCGGAATGCGGCGGCTACCTCTGCACGCACCGCTGGTTTGGCGCGGCACTCCGTCGCACAAGCGGTGAACTCAAGGCCGAGCAGGCGCGCGGCCTCGCAAAGCTGGGATTGTGGGCGCAGCAAACGCTCACCGGGGAACGCAGCGAAATTAGCTTGCTTTCGCAGGAAACCCTGGCCTGGGAACGTGTCTCATCCGGCATAGAACGTATTCCGGCGGCAGATGAGCGATCTGGCTCCGCCTATCAGCGCTGCGTCTATCGCCGCAAAGGCTATTGTTTTGTGAGCCGCGCGGAGGAACGGGTCAAAACCGCCAGCGTTATTGTTACAACCCACGCCGGGCTGCTCGACGACCTCTCGCGCCCTGTCTCGCTGCTGGCATCGATTGAGCGCCGCATCATTCTCGACGCTGATTTACTCGAGGATGAGCTTTCCCGTTGGAGTACGGCTGATCTTGATCGGACACGCCTGATCAACTTGCTCAATACCATCGGGACAGAGTTGCCCGGTGAACGCTACCAGGGTTTGCTCGCGCTGGCTGCTCCTGCCCTACGTGAAAACGGGCCGGGAGGGCTTTCGGCGACGCTTACCGTGGGCAAAGCGGAGATAGACGCGCGTATGCGCGCCTGGTTCCAGACGTTACACGCCGCGCGCGCCGCGGTGGAAACAATTTTCGCGCAATTCAATCTGCTGCTAGAAGAGTTCGTCTCGCAAGGCTCAAGCAATGGGCGCGATAAAGGACACAAACCAACAGGAGGGCGCGCGGGTGAACGCATCGATCAGCCACTGCGTATCACAGATCAGACGCGGAACTTCAGTTCCTGGGCAAACGTCGAGCGGGCGTGGCAACAAGTAGCCGCGCGCCTGCAAGCAGTCATTGACCTGGCGCGCGAAGCAGAACGCGCCTTGCTGACCACACAACATAGCCGCCACCACCTGGATATTGGCAATGGTGAAGAAGACTCTATTGTCTCTGAACTGGCCTCCATCACCAAACAATTGGGAGCACTAAAGCAACTGGGGCAACAGGCGCTGGTTCTTAACGAGAACAAATACGTGTACTGGCTGAAAATGCCGCAGACTGCGGCATTTGCTCAGCAGCGGCAAGCCGCCGCCGGACAAACAGCGGAGATAACGACGCCCACGCCCATCCTCTACACTCAACCGGTAGATACTGCCGCACTATCAAGACGCTTTTTGCTCAATAACCACACGCGCACTATTTTCACCGGTATCGGGCTGGCGGTCGATAACCACTACACGTTCTCGCGCGGACGCTTCGGCATCGAGAACGATCATAGCCCGGCCCTTTCCGTGGTGACAGAGCATCAAGAACAGACCTTACTCTACCTGCCCAACGATGTGCCAGAACCAAATATGCCGCAGTACCAACGACACCTGGACGAGGCATTGATCAACCTCGCTTCCGCGCTCGAAGGACAAACGCTGGTTCTCTTTACCTCTCACGCGGCTCTACGCAGTTCTTACGCATCTATCAAACCAGTCCTGGAGGCGCGCGGTATCCTGGTCTTAGGGCAAGGAATGGATGGTTCGCCGCGCCAACTCTGGCAGACATGCGCCACGCAGGAGAGGCTCGTCGTGCTGGGCGCTGGCTCATTCTGGGATATGATCGGGGAAACCAGATTCGTGCCTACCTGCACAGTGATTGCGCGCCTGCCCATGCCGGCGCTGAATGATCCTCCCCTGGCCGCGCGCGCAGAGCATTACTCCGACCAGTTGCATCAATTCACCGTGCCTGTCGCCGCTCTGCGCTTGCGTCGCGCGCTCAATCGCATCGCCTGGAGCGAACGGCGGCGCAATGTGGTCGTCCTGTTTGACCGGCGGATCGTTTCAAAAGAATACGGAGCAACGATGCTGCATACTTTACCGCACTGTTCGCAACGACAAGGTCCGGTCTCCCATCTGCCCGAAACGGTACTTGACTGGCTAACGTCAACAGGCTCCTGGGATAGTAATCCATAGGAGCGTAAGCTTTGCATCGATCATTATCTTCAGGGAAACCGAGGTCTACGAACTCCAGGCTTCTTGCGCCAAGACTCCATGCTCCCTTATAGCCACGCGATCACGCAGACCCAGCCGGTTTTGCAGCGCACCCAGAGGAGATTTCCTTCTTTGTGGGGCTTGAATGCGTTCTTGTTCCGGTGTTCGGGAGGAATTTTCGGCGTATCTAGAGTATAATCGTACGCGCCATCGATATTGATGTCCTTGCCATCAACACGCACCTTGAGGGCTTCGCCCAGGATTTTGGCACCGCGAAAGAAGTTGTACACATGAACGGCGCTCCATTCCGCGACCGGCACGACAAAATCCTCTGCTGTTGGGTACGAATGATAACTGCTCTGCGCTTCATCCTGTGGCACAGGCTGCGCGCGCCCGGTATACACCTCCCACACGCTGCGCTCCAGCAGCTTGCCGCCGAGTTCCGCACACTGATCTTCCAGCTTCAGGTAGCCGATACCCTCTGGAATGGGGAACGCTTCCTGCATCACCATATCGCCCATATCAAAGCCCGCGTCCATAAAATGGATCGTTACGCCCGCTCGCGCGTAGCCCAGGCGAAAAACCCAGAAGAGCGGCGACGGCCCGCGATTATCGGGCAAGAGGGAGGGATGCACATTGAGACAGCCGAGACGCGGGATATCCAGCACGGCGCGCGGAAGACGTAGAGGGAAACAGGCCACGCAGATCAGATCCGGCTCGAGCGCGGCAAGTGTTGCTACAACCAAAGGGTCGGCGAGACGGCGCACCTCGTACAAAGGGATATCCCGGCTCTCAGCAAAGCGCGTGAACTTGTCATACGGAGAGTCATACATCGGCAGCGACGCTCGCCTCTGCGACGGCTCTAACCGCGTGATAGCCGGAAGATCGACATGCTTCCTGGTTGCTCTGGGCGCAGGTTTCACGACAGCGCAGACATCTATGCCTCCCTCGTCCAGCGCGTGAAGCGAGGGCCAGGAAAAGCTGCCTTCCACGCCAAAGAACAACACGCGCGGCGAACGCTTCAGCCTATTTGACAGTTCACCCGACATCATGTACTATCTCTATATACAATTTTTGTGATCATCCAATCAGGGAGTCTATTATGCCACGCATGGTACAGTGTGTCAAACTTGGGCGCGAGCTACCGGGACTGGAGAAGCCGCCATTTCCCGGTGAGCTAGGGAAGCGCATCTTCGACAACGTCTCTCAGCAAGCCTGGGAGATGTGGCCGGAGCAGAGTACGATCATCATCAATCATTATGGGCTGAATATGGCCGATCCCAGTGCGCGCAAGTTCTTGCGCGAACAGATGGAAGAGTTCTTCTTCGGCAAAGACGTGCAGATGCCCGACGACTGGACACCGGCCCAAGATTTAATCGGCGCCGGGTCAAATGAGAAGGGCGGCGACAGCAAGGGCGGCGGAGGCGGTGGAGGCGCGGCGCGCAAGAAATGAGAAGCCGCGGCGACATTCTGCTCATCTCTTGTTATGAACTCGGCCACCAACCATTTCACCTCGCCTCGTTATGCGCCCTGCTTCAACAGGCAGGATATGATCCCGTACCCGTCGATAGCGCCGTGGAGACGTTGGCGGACGAGACGATCCGCGAAGCGCGCTTTGTGGCAATCTCCGTACCGATGCACACCGCTTTGCGCTTAGGAGAACAGGTCGCGCGGCGCGTGCGCGCGCTCAATCCGGCGGCGCATATCTGTTTCTATGGCCTCTACGCGCTGCTCAATGCTGAATACTTATTGCAGGATACGATTGATTCCGCAATCGGCGGCGAATATGAAGGCCCGCTACTCAACCTGCTGGCAGAGGTAGAAAAGGGCAAGAGCGAGGATGTTCCCGGAGTATCCACACGCAACCACGCGAGCGGCCCGTGGATACAGCGCACGCCGTTTATCGTACCCGAACGCCGCGCGCTGCCAACACTTGACCGCTACGCGCGCCTGGAACTGAACGGTGTGGCGCTGCTGGCGGGCTACACGGAGACGACACGCGGCTGCAAGCATACCTGCCTGCACTGCCCCATCACGCCGGTCTATGGCGGGCGCTTCTTTGCTGTGCCGACGGAGATCGTGCTGGCGGATATGCGCGCGCAGGTGGCGCAGGGCGCGCGCCACATCACTTTCGGCGACCCAGATTTCTTCAATGGGCCAACTCATGCTTTGCGCATTACGCGCGCGCTGCACGAGGAGTACCCGACCGTGACCTTCGACGCCACGATCAAAGTCGAGCATCTGCTGAAGCAGCGCCGCTTGCTGCCAGAACTCAAAAGCCTGGGCTGCGCGTTTGTCGTCTCCGCCGTCGAGTCGATCAACGATACCGTGCTGCAACGCCTGGATAAAGGCCATGACAGCGCCGATGTGGCCGCGGTGTTCGACTTGATGGAGCAGGTGGGCATTCCCCTGCGTCCCTCGCTGCTGCCGTTTTCGCCGTGGGAGACGCTGGACAGCTATATCTCTTTGCTCAGCTTCATCGAAGAGCGCCATCTGATTGAGCATATTGATCCGGTACATCTTTCGATCCGCCTGCTGATT
Organism: Ktedonobacteraceae bacterium; assembly: GCA_035533955.1. Taxonomy (GTDB): domain Bacteria; phylum Chloroflexota; class Ktedonobacteria; order Ktedonobacterales; family Ktedonobacteraceae; genus CADDZH01. The sequence goes on from DATLSW010000172.1 coordinate 8,048, forward strand.
CCGCCCGGCTCGGCTCTGCTCGACACGCCTGAGACTGAGCGCTGGTTGGGCGATCTAGACGCCGCCGCCTACACTTATCGATGGCGACATCCTGATCCGCGTATGGACACGCTGCACGCGGACGTCGCGGCGCTGGCCGCGGAAGCCGAACGACAACATGCCGATCCCGTGGAGACGTTTTTCCAGGTCAAGGCACTGGCTCGCGCGGCGGGCGGTCAGACCATAACTGTCACCGATGCCATAGCCAGCTATGGACAACAAAAGGTACTGCCGCATCTCAGCGAATCCTGGTTCTGCTGAGCGGAACCAACGCAGGATCAGTTGGATCCTTTCGCATCATAATTTCCCGTTCCTCTCGACAAGCCACTCCATGCATGAGCACTGTCGCGATATAAACTGGACTTTTCAGAACAGAAGCAAGGGATTGCTGGATTTCATCCCTTGCTTCTCAACTTACGGGCCGGGAACGGCTCTCCTCGTCTACGGGGCGATCAACACCTTCACCATCACCAGGCCGTAGTCTGAGGGCGTGCCGCCGATATGGAACAGTTCGACGATCCCCTCTTGCGCACCTCCCTGGAAGCTCGAGGTGTATGTCACCTTGAGCGAGAACTCGGAGAGCGGCGACGAGCCGTCAGGGGCCATAGCAGAGGTGTCGCCCTCCTGGATGGGCTGATTGAGGTGATCCAGGATAAACACCTCGCCGATCTTGGCATCGAACTGCGGACCGAACCCCGTCACGGTGACAGGGCTGCGAATCGTCGTCTCTCTCGTGGGGGTGGAGATAGACAGCCAGTCGGACCCAACCGCGGTGACCTCACAGATGCCGTTCGGGTTCCTATCCAGGCGCGAGAGCGTCACCTGAGTCACGCGCCTGGGAGCGTTCGGCTGCTCTGGTGAGGGGATGGTCACCTGCACCACGGCATCCAGGTCACGAGTACCACCGCCTCTGATCAGCTTGATGTCCGGACCGGCGAACACGAACATGTGTTGCACAGTCTTGACAGCATCGAGCATCCAGACATTCTGTCCCTTGACGGCGGCAGCCTGCGCGTCATCAGCTTGCCAGCGCGTCAGGGCCGGATACATGCCAGAGAAAACGACCTGGGTGAAGCCGTTGCCCGACCAGGCATACTCGCGGTAGACATCCGTCTTTTTATTATCGACATCATCCGTGATGATCGTACTCTGGCTACTGATCTTCGCGCTGTTCGTTTGCAG
>DATLSW010000173.1:0-16283 GCA_035533955.1 Ktedonobacteraceae bacterium
AACAACATCTGGGCCGTTGGCGATTATTATAACCGCCATAAAAGCGGTACCGAAACGCTCGTCGAACACTGGGACGGCTCGCAGTGGAGCGTCGCCAACAGCCCCAACGTCAGCAAAGTGAAAAATTCCTTCTCGCAAGTCGCGGCGCTCAGCGCCACTAACATCTGGGCCGTTGGCTACACCGGGGGCCAGGGAAGGTTTGCTCCTGAACACACGCTGATTGAGCATTGGGACGGCACGAACTGGCGCATTGTGAGCAGCCCCAATCCGGGACCGAACTATAACATCCTCAATGCAGTCACAAGGGTCCCTGGTTCCAAACAGATGTGGACGATAGGAACCGAAGGACTTTATTATGGCGACCCGCTGACCGCGTATTGCTGATACGTCATGCGCTGCTGGGGGAAAAAAGACTAGTAGATGACTAGTACATGATCTTATTTTCAGGAACCGGATGCTGCATACTTGTAATAGAAATTCGGTGGACGCATCTGCCGGAGGAAAGTATTGACAACATTCAGTTTCAAGAAAGGATACCTGATTATGAACTGGTTTCAAAGTATCTTCGCTTCTGCCCCGTTCAAAGGGAGCAAAGTGCGCGTCCTGGGCGTTCTCGCTCTGTTTGCGTTGGTAGTGGTTCTGACTGCCGCGGCGTTCCCCAATGATACGCCATCGCCACAGTCTATTGTCACCTATTATGCCTGTGTCAACAATACGACCGGGGCAATCACCATCGTCAGCAAAAGCACGAAATGCCAGAACGGCTACCACAAGATTCACTGGAATCAGCAGGGACTACAAGGACCGCAAGGACCAACGGGACCAACAGGGCCGCAAGGACCAACGGGACCACAAGGACCAACAGGGCCACAGGGACCCGCGGGAGTCTCTCAGGGCTACTTCAAAGCAAATGGTCAAGTCAACTTCAGTAATAATGGGAATCTCACTGCCGTTGTGGTCACGGCTCCCGTTGCAGCCTCGGGCAACTACATTGTCAACGCGACAGAGACAGCAGTTGTTGCTCAGGGCGATACCGTTGCATGCATCGTCGGTTCAGTTGGTGGTTACCAGGGACATTTGTTCGGCGTTATTGGGCCGGTGAGCAATCTACAGTACGCAACCATTTCAATCACCGACACCGTCTCTATTGGCGCCGGCGATCAGATCGAACTCCTCTGTATTGGTTACAATGAAAGCGCGAGTACCTATTCTTACAATGCATCGATCACCGCGATCCAGCTTAACGCGGTTGGCGATGTAAATGTGCATAGCGCGCAGCACAAACCAGCCCTGCCGCCGCTTCTGCACCATTGATAGCAAATTTGCTCACTTCGTCACTTCCAGGTAGATCAGCAGCGATAGCGAGTCGAGACGCATCACATTTTCGGGTGATCCCTGGATGGTGATCGCGCCCTGCATGTAGTTGGAGGCCGGGTTGGCATCGCACCAGAAGATGTCGGCCAGGTCTTCGCTGCTGCCGCGCACGATCAGGTCAGCGGTTCCCTGCGCGCCGTTGATGACGGTAGTTGTGCCGTTATTGATGGTCATAGTGAAACCGGCTTCGATGTCAGCGGCTTCGATATAGATCACACAATTCCACTTGCGCAGCGAGCGCGTGATGCGCTCGCTTTTACGCGCGTGGGAGATATAATCATCCAGCGCCTCGCGCAATTCTTCCCGCGTTGCCATAGCCAATTCTCCTGACAAAACAAATAGCGATACCAATGTGTGTGGCGGACAGGATATTAGAGCAATGCCAAAACTTCGGCGGCGGCGCGCTCGCCTGATTGCACCGCGCCGTCCATGTAGCCGTTCCATACCGTCGCGGTCTCCGTACCGGCCCAGTGCAGGCGATCAATTGGCTCGCGCAGCGCGTCACCATACACGCTCAGCACACCCGGCGGCAGATAGCCAGCATAGCAACCGCGCGTGTACTCTTCCTCGGCCCAGTTCTGCTCAATGTACTCTACCGGCGTTCCAGCTTTGTCGCCGAAATAGCGCACAAGGCATTCTAGCACGGCGGCGCGGCGTTCGTCTACACTCCTGCGGCCCCAGACGCGGCCCTCGTCGCCTTCGATGAAACCGAGCAGCACGCCGGGGCTACCGCTCGCGGGCGAATTATCGAACGTGATGCGCACGATGCCGGAGTCACTGGCGACCTGGCCGGACAGGCCGTCGTCGCGCCAGAACGGCGCAGCGTAAAGACAGTGAACCTTGATCACCGTCCCCATCGGCACGCGCTGCGTCAACTGATCGCGGTGCGCGGGCAACGCGGGACGATAGCGCAGCCGACCGGCCAGCGTGGGCGGGATGGCGATGATGGCGCGTTTGCCCGTCACAGTGACGCTATCGCTCTCAACGCGCGCGCCCCGATCATCCCGCGTGACAGAATGCACCGGCGCGTTCAGGATAACGCGATCACCAAACGCCGCGGCCACTTTCTCGGCGATGCTCTGCGCGCCCTCGCGGAAACGCCGCTCCTGCGCGCCGCGCGTCACGCTGATCAGTTCGTTGAGGCTGCCGCCGGAATGCACATAAAAGAGGAAATGTAGCAGCGAGAGATCGCGCGGCTCCGCCGAAAAGACGGCCTGCACGCCCAGCGTCAGCCACATACGGGCGATCTCCGAGGAGACATGCGCTTCCATCCAGCTTGCCACCGTCTGCGCGTCCCACTCAGAGGAGCGCGCCGCCGTCCAGGGCGCATCAAGCGGGACATCTTGCGCCATGAGATTGAGTTCGAGCAGGGTTTCGACGGTCTCCATCGCCGCGCTGGCATCGTTCATGGGGATCGCGCCCGCGTAGGTCGCGCGCTGCCCCTCGCGATATTCGATGTTCAGGCCATCGACATAGGTGGGAAACGTCGCCGCGCCGACCGCTTCCGCCAGCGCGGCAATACGCTGCTGCGTTGGCCCGATCCACTGCCCTCCCAGGTCGAGCAGCGTGCCGTCGCTGGCGGGCCGTGTATAGACGCGCCCGCCGACGCGCTCACGCGCTTCCAGCACAATCACATTCACGCCTGCCGCCGCCAGCGCGCGCGCCGCCGCGAGTCCAGCCAGTCCCGCGCCGACGATCACCACGTCAGCCTGTCGCTGGTTGCTGATATGAACTTCTGTCATGTATCACCTGCTCTATGATGTCGATGTGGCGGCGCAATTGATTGCGCCCGAATCGGCCTGGGTGCGATAAATCGGCCCCTACGCTTTTCTCTCGCGGATCGCCCGCGCCACATCGTCGATGCCATAGGTATGAAAGAGGAACTGCACGAGGCGCATCCTGGAGGTGGGATGCCACATCGTCCTGCTGAACAGCCTGTCCACCACCGCGTCGAGGTCGGCGGGAAGCAGCGCGAATCTGGACGCCTCGTCTCTGTTCCATGCCTTCAGCAGCCAGCGCTGCCTGATCTCCTCGGCGCTCAGGCCGAGCCTGATCACGGTGAAAACATCCAGCGAGAGCGTCAGGTACTCGACATTCAAGGAAAGCACCTTGATGTCTTCCACCGCGCTCGCCAGTATCGCGAATTCCTCTTCCAGCCCCCGCAGCGCGCCCATGAAGAAATCGGCATCACCTTCACTATCGCGGCTGGGAGCATTCATAGTTTCTTCAAAGGAAGCGGACCAATGTTCGGGATAGAACGCGACGAGGGAGGATCGCTGCATAAGAAATACGTACTGATCCTTTGTGACGACAATACATTGAATACTGATCGGTGTTGGGATAAGAGACATACCTCGCTCTGTCGAACCATAAGTAAACGCATTGTGACCGTATTTCTGGCGAATTGAGACTTTTGAGCCATCGAGCGCGGTCAATAACGGCTCATCAAAAAACGGCGTCAGGCTGTAGTAATCGAAAAAATTCAAGGGCGCTAGCGTAATTTTTAGACCGCCGAGTTCGGTAAAGGAGGGGGTATATGAGACAAGCCGATAATGAGGTAAGTTTTCATAATCGTTTTCAATGGCGGATAATTTCTTCTGTTGTAGCTCGGCCAGGTCGTCTGGAACAGGAAGCGGCCTGCTCAGTATCGTCGTCTTAATTTCGTCGCGACCCCAGCCTGCGAAATCCCTGCTGTTGGTGAGAAGAATACAATCATCGACGGCAAAACGTTCTATGCTTACTAACTCCATTAGCCAGTTAGCATTGGACGATGCCAGCGAGTAAAGATTGCGGGGAATATCGGTTGTATTAAGATGTTCTCCATACAAATTGCCCACAACAAGCCTTCCTTCAAGAGAGTCAGCGTAGTATACCTGAGCCATTTGTGTGGGATCAAATTCGGTTGCCTCTTGTCGGTTGTAGATTTTATCCAGCCTTCTTTGTATTTCCTGTAAGGTATCCTTGTACTCCTGAATTTTCAGTTTCAGGATCGACGGCGAGCGACGGATGCCAAGCCTCGTCTCTCCTGCTTCAAGATTTGTCAGAAGGAGCTGGTAGCTTTGTTGCCGGTGTTCCAGCGCCGCCGCCTCGTTCGGAGAACCGGGTTTGACGGGACTGACTAAACCGAGTTGCATTTCTTCGGATTCTGTGAGCAAAGTGGGATCAATTTCCGAGAGATCAAGGTAGCGTTGGATATCCCTCTTGGATGTACACAGAATCTCGGCCAGGGCAATCGCGAGACTGCGCGCGGAACCCTTGAATGGGCGCGGAACTTCGTTGTTTTCCAGGCGTGATATTCCGCTTCTACTGGCATTCACGAGCTTGCCTAAATCCTCTAGCGAGAGCCCAGCATTGCTGCGCAAATTAGCAAGAAACATCCCGAAGTCTTTCATACTACATATTCCCTGGTTGCTATTTTCAAGATCATTGCATCGCTCTGATCTGTTCTCTATTTCCCAAAAAAGATGCTCCATTCCCAACTTTCCCAGATAACAGGCTGTAATTTTACCCCTTGCCTGCTTTTCCCAACCTGCCTATAGGATGGTATTTGCATCCCCTGAATTTGCCCGCTTTCTCCCGTGCTGGATAGAGTAATTCCAGCTTTCTCAGGTATCATAACGTTTGAACCTGCTGCAATATTGTAGCACAACCTGCAACGATGGTTATTTATTTTCCTCAAGAAAGGCAAAAAAAGGTACAGGATGAACGAGAACACATGCAAGAGCGAGGTCGCGCGGCTGATGCGGTTGATTGACCTGGAATACGAGGCGGCGGAGCGCGCGCTGCACGGTTTCGCGGTGGGAACGGCCCGCCACGATTTCATCAACACGCGCATGGAGAACGTGGGGATATGCCATAAGCAGTTGCGCGAAATGGTGGGCGACCAGCAGGCCGCCGTGCTGCTGATCCAGGCCGAGCAAGAGAGGGATATGGGAGCGTCATGCTAGAGATACAACTGCGCATCGACCAGTTTCCCTTCGCCAGTGAGATCGCGCGGGTCTTTCCTGATCTGCATATGACGTTCAGAACCGATTACAGCACCGAATATCAGGCGACACTGTGCGATGGGCGCGAAGGTCTAGCACAATTGCGCTTTCTGCACAAACATGGCATCGGCTACATCGACCTGGAGGCGCGGCGCGAGCGGCTGGTGCGCGAGTTTTTCACCAACGCCGAGATCGAGGGCAGGCCAATCAAAACGATCCATTTCCAGCGCGTGCCGGAGCAGCCCAACATACATGTCGCCGCGCTGATCACAACGAGACAGGTCGTTAGCCTGAACTTCCTTGAGCATTGGAACCCACCCAACGCGGACGTGGCGCACGAATATGACGAGTGGATCTGCGTGTATAAAGAAAGCGGCTCTATCCGCGCGGCGCTGGCCTCGCGTGACGGCAGCAAACAAGACGAGGCGTTGTTCCTCAAAACGGAGACGCTGGCTGAGATGGAGGCATGGTTGCAGGCGCAGAATTATGCGCCGGTGCTGCGCCTGTCGCCCGCACTGGGCGTCTTTGCCCTCTACCAACCGCTGCGGCAAACGAAGCTGGACAGCAGACGCTGATGTGGCAGCGCAATGAATTGCGCTGCCACATCAAAGCACCAGAGCGGCCCATGCGGGCCGCCCTGAAACCCATCATCAACAGCTAAAACGCCGACACAGCAATGCGGACTCTGCCGCCAGAAGGCGCGCCGGGCGAGAGTACCTTATTCGACACGGCATTCGTGCCGCCGGAGACGCTCAAGCCGGATGTCGAATACAGCGCCTCGTTGTATTTGCTGCCTTTATTCGCCTTCGCCACGACAAAGACCGGGAATGCATTGCCATTGGAGAAAGCGGCAGCCATGTAGTCGCCGACCATGTAGCCCTGGTCGGTATTCGCCAGCCAGGTCGTCTTCATCGGCCCCGCCAAATGCGTCTTAGCGGACCAGGTGGAACCGCCATCGGTCGAGGAGATAAACCCGACCTCAAGCTTACAGGTCGAAGGCGAGCAATTCGTCTTTGGGAAGTAGTAGTACACCAGGGCCAGGTGCGCGCTGCTGCCGGAGGTGTTGATGTCCACGCCGATGCCCGGCAGGAGGTGATCGACGCCACTGCCCACCTTGTCAATCGGGATACGCACGACGGGAGACCATGTGGTGCCGTTCGCGGACGTACTCATGACGATATCGTTGGCGCTGCAATTGCTCTCGAAGCGACAATCCGACCAGACGACGTAGACATTGCCAGCGCCGTCGATCTGGGCGGAAGGCAACCCAGCGGAACGGATATTGCCTGGATCGAAAGCCTCCTGGATACTGGCAATATTGGTGACAGAACCCCAGCTTGCGCCGCCATTGGTGGATTTGTAAGACGCGACCGTGCCGGAAAGCGACTCAAAGGGAACAATGACGTCGCCGTTGGGCTGCACAACTGGTTGGCCGCCAAGGCCATTGGCCCCTGATGGGTGAACTGGCGATCCCCAGGAATTGCCGCCGTTGCTGGATGTACTCATCAACATGCTATTCCCGTTGGCGGCATCGTCCCACTCAACATAGCAATGGCCGTAGAAGGAACTGCTGGACGTGTCATCACAAGTGATCCAGTCCTTATCATAGAAACCATTGGTGGTGGCGACGGTAACGGGTTTGCTCCAGGTTGTGCCGCCGTTGGTGGACTGGCTGGTGAGGACGGCCGCGCCATATTCGCCGGGGCCTGTACCAAGAATAGCCAGCGTGGAAATAAGCCAGGTGCTATGGGCAGCATCATAAACAACCGCGGGATCGCTGATAGCGGTATACTTTCCCTTTGGCTTTGCATAGACGGTCGTGCCGGGTAAGAATCCATGTTTCCAGCTCGCGCCGCTATCGGTGGAAGTGGCCCAACCTATGTTGGAACCCCCACCATAAATAAAGCGCCCGGATTGCACGACAGCGACGATAGTTGAACCATACGAAAAAGCGTCTGGCTCGACTTGCGTTTTGTGCTGGCTCGACGAGTTAGTATACGGGTCGTGACTAAGTTTGACAAGCGAGACGCCTCCCGACGCAAAGGCCAGGGAAGTCACCGAGAGGGTGAGCAGAAGCGCCAGAACGACGGCGAACGACGCGCGCATTCGCCAGTTCAGGCTTGAGAAGACGTGCATGTTGCGTTTCTCCTTTGAATGAACAGTTGTAACTCAGGGATCAAAGTTTTTGGCACTCTTGTGGCTTTTGTCCTGCTCACAGGACTCTACGCTGAATGCAAAAAGCAATCAGCGCGGTTTGTTTGAGCTAAAGTTAACCCCCGCTATATTCATAACATATAGCTCAACGTTAGTCAATGGGAAGCGTTAGAAATGACGTGAATAACTCCCGACATCCCCCTGGGATATCAGGAGTAACATCATTTCGGGAAAAAGACGCGCTCGTTGCTTACCGGATGAAACAGATGATCGAGCGCCATCCAGAAGCTCTTCGCGTGGCGGAAAAAGATGATGGGTAAGAGAAAGGGCATCGTCATGCCCCAGACAAGGAGCGAGACGAACGGAATGTTTTGATCGATAGCCAATGGGAGCGTCACAGCGGCAATGATCAATTCGGCAACGACCAGATTCACGGCAATCGCGCCAGTATAATAGCCTGGCTCTCGCTCATAGTGAAAATGGCAAACCGGGCAATCGTCATACATTTTGAAAAAGCCGCGAAACAGCTTCCCCTCGCCGCACACTGGACAGCGCAGGCGCAGAGCGCGCACCAATAAAACTCGAAATCTCTTCCAAAACGTCATATAATCTCTTTTGGAGGGCGCAATACACAGGACACGACGCGTCGTGTCCTGTGTATTGCGCCCTCAACCATTGTTATTGCAAGCTATAGTGGGACTTGTGATAATAGACCATGCCCCTGCCTACTACCTTCACAGGCTGTAGCTCTTTGAGCATGATCGGCTCGCCGCACTTCGCGCACACGCGACCGGTCATATGGTTGATCTCTTCGCGGTTCGCCAGCGAGGCGCGCGCGGTCTTTGAAAGTTCACCCTTCTTTGGCATTGGTACGAAACCCCTTTCTGTCTATCGTTCAGTTATGGTTGCTCTTGCCGGACGCAATGCATTGCGCCGCAACAGATTTGCGCCCAAACCCTTGATTTATCGCATTCAGTATACCATAACACCGCCGCCCTGTCTAATCATCCCGGACTCAGGTTTAACGCATTCCATGATTGCTGTGCATGACGATTCATGATATGATTGGAAGCGGGACACGTTGATCGTGCGTGAACCATTAAGAAATGGAAGAAGGGTTCTATCATGCAGAGACCATCAGGCGAGGACGAAAGCAAAAGTACTTACGTTATCGATGCTGAGAGTTTGGCTGAACAGACAAGGCTCACCTATCAAAGCCAGGTTGTCACAAGGTATATGGGCGGGCCAGTACCTGCGGTCGTCAAGATTCCGCGTGACGCGGCTGTCCTGGATGTCGCTTGCGGACCCGGCGAATGGGTTTTGAGCCTGGCGAGCGAGTTCCCCGAAAGCGCCGTCGTTGGCATCGATATCAGCACTAACTCCATTAAGTACGCTATCGCACAAGGTAAAGCGCAAGGCAGAGCAAACGCTACCTTCCGGGTGATGGATGTAACCGAATCATTAGCCTTTCCAGACGCGACTTTTGATTTCGTCAATGGCCGTTTCCTGATCGGCTTTATGAAACCGACGGCCTGGGACGGCTTCGTCAAAGAATGTCTGCGCGTCACCAGACCCGGCGGCTACATCTGCCTGACCGAATTCGATACTATGAGTTCGACAACCAGCGCGGCCTTTGAGCAATTGTGGATCAGGGCAGCCCTGGCCTTCAAGCAAGCCGGGCGCAGTTTCTCTCCCGCGGGACACAGTTTCAACATTACTCCCCGCCTGGGAAAATTCTTAATCGACGCGGGTTACAGTGATATTCACACTATTCCCTATGTCATCGACTACTCTACCGGCACGGATGCCCACGAAAGCATCTTTCAGGACTGGCTCATTGGTCTGAAATTGCTCCTGCCTTTCCTCGAACTCACGGGAAACGGCACGATGAACGAGCTTGAGCAACTATACACCGAGGCCGTGGCCGAAATGATCGCGGACGACTTCCGCGCGCTGTGGTATTTCACCTCAGTGATCGGGCAGCGCCCGGCGTAATAGCAAATCCGCCGGAACCGTGTAGCTGCGCAATTCATTGCATCAGAATCGGCCCTACGGGCGCGATCAATCGGCCCCTACAGGTCCCAGCGGATCTGGTCTGACATCCTCTGGGGATGTCAGACCAACCATATATGGTATCATAGGAGAAAAACACAGAGGTGATACCATGCAATTTGGACGCTGTTTTGAAGAGTTTACCATCGGCGACGTCTATAAACACTGGCCGGGACGCACCATCACGGAATACGACGACACGCTGTTCTGTATGCTCACCATGAACCACAACCCGCTGCACATCGACGAGAACTACGCGGAGCAGACGCAACACAAGCAGCGTCTCGTCGCGGGGCCGCTCATCTTCAGCATCGCGCTGGGCATGTCCGTGCCGGATGTGAGCGGCAAGGCCATCGCCAACCTGGAATTCGAGTCGGTCAAGCATCTCGCGCCGACTTTTCACGGCGACACCATTTACGCCGAAACGACGGTACTCGACAAACGACTTTCACAGAGCAAGTCAGATCGCGGCATCGTCACCGTCGAGACCATCGCCTACAACCAGCGCGGAGAACGGATTCTCTCGTTCAAGCGGCGCGTGCTTATCCCCACGCGGGCGCACGATGAGGCGCGGCAGCAGGCATGGGAAGAGCGGATCGCCAGGACGCGCAAGGGAACCGAGGTGTAGCATGGACAGCGGCAACATGCTTCCCCCAAAAGCGCAGATGGTGATGGCGCGCGATTTCATCGTGCGACGCAGCGAACTGACCGTACCGGGACACAGCCTGAAGATGATGGCAAAAGCGGCGGCTTCTAACGCCGACCAGGTCATGATCGACCTGGAAGACGCCTGCGCCGTCTCGCAGAAAGTTGAGGCGCGGCAGACCGTCATCACCGCCTTCAACACGCTCGATTTCGGCGGCAAAATTCGCGCCTTTCGCCCCAACAATATCCGCACAAAGTTCTTCTACCGCGATCTGATCGAGGTGATCGAGGCGGCGGGCAGCAACATCGATGTCGTCGTCATTCCCAAGTGCTATGGGCCAGAGGATGTGCTGTTCGTCGATCGTTTGCTGACGCAGATCGAAGAGAACATGGGCTTTGCCATTGGACGCATCAAGCTCGAAATCTTGATCGAGTCCGCCGACGCCGTGCTGCACGCGGAGCAGATCGCCAGATGCTCGCCGCGCATGGGCGGGCTGATCTTCGGGCTGGTAGATTTCGCGGGCGATATCGGCGCGCAAGAACTGGGCGCGGAGCAATTTTTCTACTACAACTACGCCAAAGCCAAGTGCATCACCGCCGCGCGCGCCGCCGGTATCAGCGTCGTCGATGGCGTGACGCTGGCGGTCCGCGACCTCGACGCCTGCCGCCGCGACGCGCAGATGGGCCTGCGCATGGGCTTCGACGGTAAATGGGCCATTCACCCGTCGCAGATCGAGGTGATCCACGAGGTTTTCACGCCCTCGTCGGCGGAGATCGCCAGGGCGAAACATATCATCGACGCCTACGAACAGGCCGACGTGCAGGGCGGCCTCGGCGCGATCATCATCGACGACCAGATGATCGACGCCGCCGTGCTGCGCGTCGAGTGGCGCAAACTAGCGATTGCGAAGAAAGCTGGGCTGGTTGAGTAGGATGCTCAGACAAGAACGCGGCATTCCGCATAGAATGCCGCGTTCTTGTCTGAGCATCCTACTCACTACTACTTCTTCGTAGTTCTTGCCAGCGTCTCCACGCGGCTCAGCAAACTGCGCGCGTGACTGATCAGCGACTGCGCCTGGCTGGCGCTGAAAGCTCCATTGCTATGGCCTCCGCCAAACTCGGCGGATTCCAGAAAGGCGATGATCTGGCCCGCGATAGCGTTGCGCGCCGTCGTCAGCGACGCGAGCTGGCTTTCCAGGCTGGTGTAGGTGCTATCGTTGGGCGCGTTGCTCTCCAATGCCACGGTAGAGACCTGCAAGCTTGCCAGCCCCAACTGCCCGACAGGCGCGTTGATCTGCTTATAGATCTGAGCCAGCGCGACGAAGTAGCTCAGATGGTAGCGGATAACCGGCGGCAGCACCGCGGGATTCAAAACCTCGTAAAGGACGCGGCCATCGTGGCTGTAATCGTCCTTCAGATTCAGTAATTCCATCATAGTTGGGCGCGTGTCGGTATGATCCGACCAGACATTGCCGTCTACGCCAAGATGCTGCACGCCCGGACCGACCATACCCAGCCAGGTCGTGTTGATATCCGGCGCGACATCACCATGATTCCAGGCGAAACCCGCCTCCTCCTGCACGCAGGGCGAGTTACAGTTGGGCGCGCCCGCGTAGAGGAAGTAATTCGGGTCGGCGAACATGGTGAAGGTCGGATTGCGCGCCGTATCGACCGACATCATATGCAGCAGCTTCATCTCCGTCTGATCGGCAAGGTAGTTGGTCACTGTGTCGGTGTTGCCGGTGATCGGATTGACTGCCGTTAACTTGCCCACCGCTCGTTCAAAGGGGCGCGTCACCGTTTCGTCAGCCTGAGCCGGATTGCCGGTGATGTAGAAGTTGGGCGCGGCGTCCGAATGGACGGCAAACGGCGTAGTGACGCCTTGCTGAGTCGCCAGCAGCCCGGCGAGATTGGCGTTGATCTCACCGATCTGGTTGTAGTTGCAGTAGATGGTGATGCCGTTGCAATTTGCGGGACTGGGCGCGCCGCCGACAAAGTGATCGCCCTCGTCGGCATTGAAGACGAACAGCGAGTTGCTGGAGTTGATGCCGTCGCTCGCCAGCCGGGTGAAAAACTGGCCGAAAGCCGTATTGTACGCGGCCAGCGCCTGCTCGTAGCCCTGCTGGCCGGGACCATAGGCGGGGCCGTTCGGGTGAGCGTCGTGCAGGTCGGAGATGTAGGCATAGGTGACAGGAACGCCATGCTCCTGCATCGCGGCCACGTAGGAAAGCGAGACGGTGGCTTCCATGCCGTCGAAGCCAGGGAAACCAACATTGCCCGTCGGCGATTCGATGACGTTGCCGTTCAGGTCGGTCATCGGGCCATTGGGGCTGATCACCGGCGCGACATATTTGTTGCCATAAAGAGCCTGGTAGCCGTTGTAGCCGCCGGGTTCGTTGGGCAACAGGTCAGATTCGCCGCCATTGGCGCTCGAACAAACCGCGTTGTTCTGGGCGCAGTGGACGCCGATACCGACAAAGTCGGCAGTGGCCTGGTTGGGATTGCTCTTTACTTCTTGTTCTTGCGGCGAATTGGGGCCAAAAACGGTCGGAATATCGGTCGCGATATTCTCAAGTATCGTATTCGCCGTAGCCGCGGAGCCGAAGTTGCAACCCGCGCGAGTGTAGGGAACCCAGGGCGCGGGCGTATTCAAGCCGCCCGTGGTGATCATATTGTAGCTGGTATCGGTCGGGTTCGGCGTGCTTGGATCGAAGACGGGATCGCTCCAATAAGCGAACGAGACGGCGGGATTACTGGTGCCGTTCGGATTAAAATACCGGTAGCTGTTGGCAATCGGGACGCCGTGTCGATCAGGATACATACCCGTCAGCGAGGTGAGGATGTCATTCGCGGTATGCGCGATCAACGGTGTATGATTATCGGTGAGCATGACGCCGTTGTTCTCAATAAAGTTGAGCAAATTGGGCATCTGCTCCAGGTCTGACGGCACGTTGGGGTTGTCGCGTGTGAAGTGGACGTTGTCGAACTGGATGTAGATCACATGCTGAATCGGATTCTGCGACGTACCCAGGTGACAACTTGTCATCGGACTACTGACTGCCTGGACAGTGGTTGGATGCGCGAGTGGAAACCAGGCGACTCCCAATAGCAGCGCCAGCGCGGCAACTAGCGCAATTCCACGGGTGAAATAGGAACGTGAGTGTGGCACAGGACACATTGTTTCTCCTCCGTGAGTCAACTAAAAGCGGCAATACACGTATGCCTGCTAAGACGCGACGCGGGAAAACATTTCCCCCAGGAAGAAGCTACACACTCAATACTATAACATATATGCCATAGGATAGGAGTGATTGTTCCATTCCACGGTATCCAGTGGATACCGTGGAATGGAACAATCACTCCACGATCACCGTCAGATTCATGCCAGGATGCACCGTACAGAAGAGGTGATAGGTTCCCGCCGTGTTGAATGGCCCGATCTGGTGAGTATCATTGCCGTTGAACTGCACGTTCACCACTGGCGCGCCTGGCTCCTGCTTCGGTTGCGGCGCGCCGTTTACCCAACTGCCGTTCATGATGATATGCACCGACGCGGTATCATCCGTCATGGTCAGGCTCTGCCCTTTTTGAATAGTAACGCTGGGCTGGTTAAAATTCGACACGCCCAGGTGAACGGTCTGCGCGTTGCCGCTCCCGCTGCTGCCGTTAGAACCGCTGCTGCAAGCCGCGAACAGCACTGCCAATAAACCCAGAACGAGACAAGACACGATAAGTTTCTTCATTGTAGACATGCTCCTCTTGAAAACAGGCCATGATCACAGGGAGATGGCCCGCAAAATTTTTTTCAGGTGGTGAGTAGGAAATCAATTCAGCGCGACCCGCACCCATCCCAATAGAGCGTAGCGGCCCGATTTATCGCGCCCCGCACCCATTTCATATGACAAAACAGTGCTTTGTGATCGCGTAATCGTCACAAAGCACTTATAGATTGCTATATTTGTATTATAAGTTGGATGTCTACCTGAGAGGCATCAGGCAATTACCTGATGCTCATCAGTCGCTCATTAGAGCAGCGTCCAACCCACCACATTGAGATCGGACGTGCTGCCGGATGCCGTCGAGGCAAACGTTGTCGGCGTGCCGCCGCGCAGCGAGCCAACCGCGAGCGACTGCGTGTTGCTATTGACGATCTGTAAACCATAAGAACTCCCGTCGCGAGAAACGTTCGACCAGGGGAACTGGCTAAAGCTGTTGAGATACCCCACCGTACTCGTCAGGCGCGTCGCGCCCGTGCCGTTCGTATTGACTGTCCATAGCCCATTCTGGCTGGTATCGACATGCACGCTCGCATCAAACGCCTGTGAATCAACGACGAAGAGGAGCAACGAGTTGCTGATGGCACGCACCGTGGTAATGCCCCCGGTTGATGTCTGGTAAATCCGCGAGGGCGTATTACCTACCGGCGACATAAAGGTGATCCGGCTCGGCCCCGCGATTGCTCCCAGGCCGGGACGCTGCGTGTTGACCGGCGCGCTACATTCAGCAACGTACATCGCCAGGGCATTGTAGCTGCTATCGGCGTTCCAGCAAGAGTAATGGTTCGCATCCACGTTTTGCTTATAAATGATTCTGAGATCGTTCGCGGTCTGATTTGCACCCTTGCTGGTATCGAGCAGGTACAGGCTGTCCGCCGGAGCATCTGTCGGCTGATGCACAAGGTAGAGGCGCGTGTTGTCAAGCCAGGTGAGAGGTATATAAAAATTGCCCTGATCGGAGAATATTCGCTGCACACTGCCGCTCCTGGTATCAAGCAGGAACAACTGGGTAGCAGCGCCGCCATCCTGACCGAAAATCACATGACGCTGATCAGTAGACCACTGCGGGTTACTCAGCGAGGCCGTACTTGCGGTAGCAGCACAGTACAGCGTCTGCAAGCCCTGACCGTCGAGGCGTATCACCTCTAACTTCGCCCGCCCGCCGCTATAGGCAACGAAAAGAATCCATTGGCCGTCAGCGGAAATCTGCGCGTCCGTAACATAGGTGTTGGAGAGAGTAGCAATCGTCGTCTTCGCACCGCTCGTGGCATCGAATCGCTTGAGGAAGCTCATATCGGGATGAGCGGACGAACCGACATTGTAGACATACACAAGATTCTGGTGATTGCCCAGGGCCAGGTGAGCCATCACAGCGGCGCGGCCAGACCCGGATGCCGGGCAACTGGTCTGCGTCGGCGGCACGTTCTGCGTCTGGGCGGGTATTGGCGTGGGTGTCGATCCGCCCGGCTGGCTGGTAGGACTGCCGGAAGACGGCGTCGGCGTGCTGCCGTTGCCCGTCGGATCGCCGGGGCTGCACGCGGCCAATAATACAATGAGGCAACAGATCGGAAAAACCATGAGAACACGTAATCGAGAATACCGCATATTTTTCATAGCTCCTTAGAAAGAATAGATTGTTCATAGAACTGTTAAAGAGTACGTCAGTACGATCAGTTTTTAGAAGATGCAATTCTACGATCAGCATAGGGTAGTACAGGTATGATTGCTGTGTTTTTTTGAACAGGGAACGTGTGAAGGAGATCACATTCTTCCGGTATGTTCTATCAAATCTGGGTGGACACGATCAATCGTGTCCACCCAGACGATGTTATCATTGTTCAGCCGGATTTGATATCATTCTTTCTGGAGAGCCCGCCCGCGGCGGCCCAGCGCGGTTCTCGCGCCGCGTGTCACAAGCAGAATCAGGGTTACTATGAGTACCACCAGGATGATCGGATGATAGATGGCGTTCGCCTCGTCGCCGGGTGCGCCGCCCCTGGAAACGGCAGCGATCCCTAGCAGGACGCCCGCTATCGAAAAGACATGAGCGGCGACAGCTACCCCCCATGCCCAGGCAGCGCGAGCGAACACGACTATGGCGCTCGCAGCCAGGAATATGCCACATAGCCCTTCAACAATGGCGGCAGCCTCGTTCCGAGGCTCCGCGATTCCCAGCGGGAACTGTACGCCCGCGTGCAACAGAGACGCGACAAGAAAGCTCACGGCTTCTACAACAATCAGCACGCTGATCACTGTGACGACGGGGGGCCAGCGGCGGGTAGTGGTTTCGATCATG
>DATLSW010000174.1:0-3021 GCA_035533955.1 Ktedonobacteraceae bacterium
CATCCCTTCTAAATAACGAGGAGAATATCCGTGCAGAGAAGATCGGAATCGACGGGGCGCGCGCGCCACGATCGGCGCGAGCGAGGTGATCGCTCTTCATCGCGCCGCAAAGTTTGCCAGTTTTGCCACGATCACGTGCGCGACATCGATTACAAGGACGCCAGCCGCTTGCTGAAACGCTTCGTTTCGGATCGCGGCAAGATCGAGCCGCGCCGCAAAACAGGAACCTGCGCCAAGCACCAGCGCCGCCTGAGTACCGCGCTCAAGCAAGCGCGTTTCATGGCCTTGCTTCCCTATACTGCCGAACATATGCGTAATTTGCATTCGTAGATCACCATTCTTTGGGGAGCTTGCCCAGCCCTTACGGCAAGCTCCCCAAAGAATGGTGATCCTTTGCATCTCACCTATTGCGCCTGTTCGCAGAACGGTGTATAGTGTGGGAGTAGTTTTGTATGGCGCTACATTGGCGATCGTCAAGCCAGCGCTTTGATTCAGAAGGGAAGTCGCCTTTTATGAATAGTCAGACGATGCGTCGGCCCACTCCCAAAAAAGCCGGACGTTCCAACAAGCCAAAACGCTATAATAAGCAAACGGCTCGCTTCGAGGGAAAGCGCGATGGCAAGCCGCTTGTTTTTGGTTGGGGAGGACATCTTTCTCACAGCCAGAAAGAGCAACTACGTGTACGCTCTATCTGGACAACCGCCATTATCTTCGCTGTGATGATTGTCGTCGTACTTGCCGGTTTCTGGATCAACATCAATGTCATCACCCCCGGCTTAGCCATTACCAGCGTCAACGGCCACTCCATCCCGCAGTCTTTGTATCGCAAGATGGTCGCCCTCCAGGCGCAGGGAGCGGATGACGATCTCAATGGTCCGCATGGATTGATCGCCCAGCGTGATTCCTACAAGAAACAGGCCGACGCGGAGCAGATCACGGTCAACGCCACGACCAGCCAGATTAACAAGCTGGCCGCGGAAATCAAGGCTCTCAAGCCGGGCCAGACCGCTCAAAACGCGTCGCTCAATAAGCAACTGACCACCGAGCGCGCGCTATACCAGAAGCAGCAGAATCAGCTCGATACGCTGAATTCGGATTATAGCAACTACAACACGAACATTGTGCCACAAGCGCAGCAAAACTACACGCAGTCGCAGATTGGCAACGTCAGCGTGCAGTGGTTGCAGAACGACGAGTTGATCCGCGAGTGGCTGGCGACGCAGAGCAGCGCCGTGCAAAACAAGATCAATCCCACACAGAGCGCTGTGACGAAGGCTCTCAATAGCTACAAATCCAATTTGCCAACCGGGACGACGTACTCCTCCTTCCTGAGCAAAGATGGCGTGAGCAATAGCGATATCGTGGCGATGATGACCATCACCGTGCGCCGCAATAATATGCAGAATTATCTGGCGTCACTGATCAAATCTCCGGCTTACCAGGTACTGGCCCGCCAGATGGTCATTGATACGAAGGCCCACGCGGAGACATACCTGAAACAGCTCGAACAAGGAGCTGACTTTGGCAAGCTGGCGAAGGCTCATTCCTCCGACGCCAGTACTAGCGCGCAAGGCGGCTATATGGATTGGATGGCACGCGGCCAATATGCCCAGCAATATAACGCGGCCATTGTCGAGAATTGGATGTTCGATCCGGCGCGCTACCTCAACGAAATCAGCCCGATCATCTTTGAGAACGGCTCGTATCATATTGTGCAAATTCTAGGCATCGATCCATCGCATCCGATCACTAGCTCAAACTTGCAGACGCTCCAGTCGAATGCCCTGTCTAACTGGCTCCTCGAACAGCAGGCTCTGCCGACAACTAGTATCAGCCCGGTCAATCAGACAATGCTGCTCGCTGCCAGCAATATGCCGTCCAATCTCCCGGCCAGCGCACCCGCTACCGGCGCGAACGGCGTTCCCGGCGCTCAACCAGGCGTTCCTGGTCAGGCAGCGCCCTAAAGGTATGAAGCTGGCACGTCCCGCATTCATCTTCTCAATAGTGATGAATGCAGGACGTGCCAGCCATTTTAACGCATGACCATTTTCGCTCCATCATTATCGCCAATAGAAACCGCGCCCACCGCGCAATTGCTAGACACAGCATCGCTCTACCTGCACGTTCCATTTTGCCACACGCGCTGCTACTATTGCGATTTCAACACCTACGCTGGCCTGTTGCCGCTGCGCGAACCCTATGCGCGCGCCTTGATCGCCGAGATCGCGCTGGCGGGCGAGTTCGCTCGCCGTGCCGATGGACAACAACGCCGCAGCCGCACCATCTTTTTTGGCGGCGGCACGCCCAGTCTGTTGAGCGGTCCCCAGGTGCAGCGCATCCTCGCGGCCTGCCGCGCCCACTTCGCCGTTGACGAGGGAGCCGAGGTGACGCTGGAAGCCAATCCCGGCACGTTGGGCGAGGCGCAACTGGCCGGGCTGCGCGCGGCGGGCATCAACCGTTTGAGCATGGGGGCGCAGAGCTTCGACGCGGCGCTGCTGCAAGCGTTGGGCCGCATCCATACGCCTGAACAGATCGCGCAGGCCGTAGCCTACGCGCGCGCTGTTGGCTTCGCCTCGATCAACCTGGATTTTATGTTTGGCCTGCCCGGACAAACAATGCGTCACTGGCGGGAAACGCTCGATCAGGCGCTGGCACTGCTCCCCGAACACCTCTCGCTCTATTCCTTGATCATTGAAGAGGGAACGCCGTTTTATTCCTGGACGGAAGAAGGACGCATCACGCCAGCCGACGAAGACCTGTGCGCCGATATGTACGAATACGCACAGGAGCTTCTGGCAACAGCGGGCTACGAGCAGTACGAAATCTCCAACTGGGCGCTGCCCGGCCATCAATGCCAGCACAACCTGACCTACTGGCTAAACCTGCCCTACCTCGGCCTGGGAGCCGGAGCCGCTTCCAGTTTCGGCGGCAGGCGCTTCACCAACACGCGCGATCCGCTTGACTATATTCGCCAGGTGAAAGCCGGGCAGCGTCCCGAAGCTGAGAGCGAGACAGTTGAGC
>DATLSW010000175.1:0-3453 GCA_035533955.1 Ktedonobacteraceae bacterium
CGAACATATCATTGTGGGCCGCCAGTTCCGCCGTTATGGCATTGGCTCGCTGCTGCTCAATTGCGCCGACGATTGGGCGCGCAAAAGCGGTTGCTGGGCCATCGTGCTGGAGACGCAAAACGTCAACTACCCGGCCATCCAATTCTACCTGCGCAACGGCCTCGAAGTGTGGAGCATCGGCCAGCACTTTTACCCGCCCGGCCCCGTCGAGCATGAGGTGGCCGTTTTCATGGGCAAGAAGCTGCGGTGAGAGAACAGGAAAGGAAACCCACGTCCTAAAAATTTCAAATACTGCGGGCTGTGTCCGAGGGGTGGCTTTGCCACAAGACATGCACGATCATCCACCTGCCATCATATTTAGCAAGATGCATATAATCGATGCCCCAGGCTGCAACCAGCTTGACGCTGGCTATGTGTTCAAGAACCTCGTAGATCGTAATCTCTTTGGGCGCATCTGGCGGGAATTGTCCATCTTTATTGTACGTTTTCGTATGCTCAATGAATTGTGCAAAGGTCATAATGCTCTCGGCCGCTGCGTGATTGCTCACGAAGAAGCCGCGCTTCGCCAATGCGGGATGAACGCTACGCTCAATTCGCGCAGTGTCGGCCTCATAAACTCCCTCAACATAATCCAGTGCTGCTTGCCTTATCGCCTCGTTGTCTATTGCTGATTGATATTGCATAATGCGCCTCGCGTGTATGTTTCTGTCCGGTTATTTGCTATATTTCTGTATATTGTCCGCCGTCCAATAGCTCTCGCAATGGAAGCGTGATTTGTCCAATTTCTCTGGTTAGCCTGTCCAGGTATTGTTGAATGCCATAGATACGATCCATGTACCGCTGTATGCCTGCTGCCTGGATTTGCTCCGCGGCTTCGATTGCCATCTGGACGCCAACGTGAAATTCACCACCTTTCACAAAAGCTTCCGCCCGCGATGTGACGACCAGCAATTCCCAAAATTTGGTTGGCGGTAAAGCGCTTTGAGCGCGATCCAGGTAATCGAGCGCTTTCTGTGTTTGTCCCAACTCGGTATAGCTGCGCCCATATTCTTCATAGACCGTACCGAGGTTATAATGCCCTTGTGTACTGCTTGCCGCTGGATCAAATGTGGAAGCTAATGCTTCTGCCTCTGCCATTGCTTGCTCAAAATGGCCCAGGTCGCCCTTTCGCAAGTACGCACGCGCCAATAATTGGATACCATTTCCGCGTGCTGCACTATCAGCTTGAGGAGTGGTATCACGAGCGGCTTCCAGGTAAGTGATGGCTTTTGTAATACTCCCAAGTCTGCGAAACATGTCACCCTGGTATGTGAGAGCAATATTGAGGAGCGCGTCATCGTTCAGGGTGCGCGCAATGGCTTCCATCTGTTCATAGTAACGGATGGCAGCATAGGATTCGTTAGCCCGTGTTGCCTCGGATACCACATATCCTGCCGTGTGGTAAGCGCGCGCAAAGCTTCTCAGCACCTCTTTGTCTTCTGTTGCAATTTGTGTTCGGAGATTTTGAATAAGGTGTTCAATGGTATTGCGAGCCTCATAGAGCCGAGACGCATCTATGAGACTCCATATATGTTCAATCACTGCCTCAATTTCTTCGGAACTGTAGGGAATATGTGCTGATGAGACTATTCCCAGGCGTTCTGGTTCTATACCGAGGAGATCTGCAATACGCCGTAACTCATTGATATTTGTCAAAGAGTATTCACCAGTTTCATAAGCGCGATATGTTCGTGGCTCCATATGAAGTTCGCAAGCAAGTTGTTCCTGAGTGAGATTATGTGCTTTTCGATATTCCTTTAGCACATGACTCGCAAGAGATGGAGACGACTTTCGTGGTTTTGCCATATTTTGATCCGCTCCTATGCATCGCGATCAGCTCATCCATGCCAGATTTTCAACCTGTAATTTGGACCGCATCTCCTCAATAATTATAGCAGACTCATTCTATCACAGATATGGTAAGGAGGAGACAAGCAATATGACTATACTTATCCTGATCATCGACGGCTCGCCGAAGTAGGAGGTAAAATCATGAGCGATGAGGTGACAGAAAAGCGCGGCGCAAGCTTGGCGCTTGCACGGATCGGCAATGCCGAGATCAACGTCTCTGATGAGCAATTGGGCAACGGCTACACAGTCGGCTATTTGAGGTATCTGCTCGATTATAGGGGCAGATCACTCACAGAGAGCGAGATCTACGAGTTCATCATGGGACGCTTACAGGATGTGCGGGAAACGGATCGCTGGAATGTGGGCGTGGTGATGGGCTGGATCGTCGCCATGCAGAAAACACGGGAGCAGAAAAAACCATGACGCCATTGATCCTGATCATCGACGACTCGCCGACGATGTGCAAAGTCCTGGAATCGATCACGCGGCGGGAGGGCTACCGCGCGATCAGCTTTCCCGACGGCTTCGCTGCCATGCAGTGGCTGGCCTCGCCCGTGGGTATCGTACCGGCGCTGATCTTGCTCGATCTGTCAATGCCGAGGATGGATGGCATCTCCGTGCTGCGCTACCTCAAGAAGAAGCCCGCGCTGGCAGCAATACCGGCGATCGTCCTCACGGGGCGCGAAGGGACGATCGATCGCCTCAAAGCGCGACTGGCAGGGGCGCGCGAGTACGTGGTCAAGCCGTTTACCACGCGGCAGATCGTCGCGGTAGTGCAAATGTACCTCGGAAGTGAAGTCGCTGTACAGGCCGAGGCAACAAACGATTCGCGCAGTTAGTAATCCAGCCAGGTCAATTCATGCCTTATTCCCGCGACCACGGGACGCCCGCCTCGACAGTCTCGCGCCATGAAGGCTGCGTAATGCCGAACAGGTCAAGTACGAGCGCGTCGATTTCGTGCTGCGCCTGTTCGGCGGCTTGCATTCTGGTTGCTCGCTCCTTTTCGATGATATCGAGTTGCGCCAGGAACGCTTGCGCGACTCGCGAATGGCAGATGAGGATGTCCTTGCCGCTTTTGCCGTAAGGCAGCGAGCCGTTGGCGCGGATTATGCGCTCGATTGCCTGTCTGACGGCATCGTCCAACTGCGGATTGACGGCAAGTTGGCCGCGATCCAATAGCACGTCCAGCGTGTACTGCGGCCCGCCGCTCAGGATCACATCGCCGCGCAAGATCAGTTCTTCGAGGTGCAGCGTCGGTAGCCGCGTTTCTCGCAGCGCGTCGTTGAGCGAGACGCGTTGTTCCTGGTCGCTGCCATAGGTGTCTTCGTGAGCGTAGAGCGATTGATAGACTTGCTGGACGCCGCGTGTTTTGCTGGCAAGTTTCTGTTCGATCTCGGTTGACCATTCAGGCACAGGCAAGCGTAGAATTTCCTTGAAGTTGGCGTGCGCGTTCGTCGAGAACAGGCTGAACAGGAAATTGAACAGTGTGCTGGTGATCATGCCGAAGACGGCATAAGCCAGGTCGGTGTAAGCGGGATCAAGCGTGTACATAACCAATACTGT
>DATLSW010000176.1:0-5368 GCA_035533955.1 Ktedonobacteraceae bacterium
TATTCTTTCTTCCACTCGTAAAAGCCGTCGGCGACGATCAGGCAGCGCCGTGAGCGCAGCAGGCGCTTGAAGCTCGGCTTCTCAGCGAGCGTCTCCGCCCTGGCGTTGATCATCTTCGCGCCAATCGACTCGTCTTTGGCCCACGATGGGATCAATCCCCACTGCAACATGGCGAGATGGTCCGCGCCGTTGCGCATAATCGTCACCACCTGCTGCGTCGGCGCGACGTTATAACGCGCCTCCGTCTCCAGGCTCGCCGGAACGCCGAACGTTTCGGCAATGGTCAGTATGCTGGCTGTCAATGTATAGCGACCGCACATGATGTTTGCTCCTTCCTGCTTATAAACGCTGATCATCACTATTGTATTCTTTTTGGGCAGGTCATTTCTGACAGGGAGAGACCTGGACGCAGCCAGGTCTCTCCCTGTCAGAAATCATCACCTCCTTCTAGCCTACAGGTACTTTTTGTATACCTATCCGCTTCTTTCCCGTCTCTATTTGTGACATGTTGATACCAATTGATAGGTACTGAATAACGATTTTTCCTGACAACACAGAGGACAATGCTATGCTTCATGCTGGTATGCCACAGCAGGCGTTTCCGTCGCAGCCACAGATGCAGCCAGCGCAACAGCCGCCACAGAATCCGCCGCGCGAGACAGTGCTACAAACGGTCGGGCTGGTCAAAGCCTATGGGAAGCGGCTCGCGGTGCGCGGGCTGAACCTGGAAGTGACGCGCGGCGAGGTGTTCGGCTTTCTTGGCCCCAACGGCGCGGGCAAAACCACTACCATCCGTATGCTGCTCAATCTGATCAAGCCGACTTCCGGCGAGGTGCGCCTCTTCGGCCAGCGTCTGCTCGACAACCCGCGCGCTCTGCTGCCCCGCGTCGGCGCGCTGATCGAGCAGCCGTCGTTCCAGTCCTATTTAAGCGGGCGCGACAACCTGATCGTCGTCGGCGGCTACACCGGCGGCATTGATCCCCGGCGCGTTGACGAGGTGCTGGACATCGTCGGCCTGCGCGAGCGCGGCAAAGACCGCTACTCGACCTATTCGCTGGGCATGAAACAGCGCCTGGGCGTCGGAGCGGCCCTGCTGACCAACCCTGAACTGATGATCCTCGACGAGCCGGGCAACGGCCTTGATCCCGCCGGCATCGTCGAGATGCGCGAGTTGATCCGCAAGTTGGCAGAGATGAACAAAACGGTCTTCATCTCCAGCCATATCCTGGCCGAGATCCGCCAGGTCTGCACGCGCATCGGCATTATCCGCGCCGGACAATTGATCGCCACTGGCCCCGTCGATGAACTGATGAAAGCGACCAGCCGCTGGGAGGTCGAAGCGGAGAATCCGCAGCAGGTGCGCCAGTTGCTGGCGGGTATTCCCATCATGCGCTCGGTCAGCGTCGAACACGGCGTGGTCCTCATCGACGCGCCGACGATTCGCGGGCGCGACCTGATCTATTATCTGGCGCAAAACGGCATCTGGCCGGAGTCGGTGCGGCGCAGTGAGGAAGACCTGGAACATATCTTCTTGCGCCTGACGGATAAGGAGGCGGGACTATGAGTCAATCGACATGGCAAATGCCGTTCCCGGCGGCGCCTGTGCCGGAACAAGCGCCCGCGACCTTCAAAACGCCGCCGCGCTCGGCCAACCTGTGGCAGTTGACCTACAACGAACTGTACAAGTTGTGGAAGCGGCGGCTCGTGTGGGGTCTGCTCGCGCTCGATCTATTCTTCGTCTTTGGCGCGTGGTGCGTGCTGGTCTTCTATTCGTTGAAAACGAAAGACGGCTTCACGCCGGGCCACCTGCTCGGCGGCTCTACCGCTCTGACCAACGCCATCATCCAGCCCATGACGCTGGGACGGCGCGGCGGCGAATTCATCTCCGTGGCCCTGGGCGGCCTCGCCTTCGGCGGCGAGTTCAGCAGCGGCGCGATCCGTCTCGTCCTCAGCCGCGGGGTCAGTCGCGCCTCGTACCTGGTCGCCAAGTATCTCGCGCTGGCGATTGCCTGCGTCGCGCTGGTCGTCGCCAGCCTGCTGATGAGCATGTTGCTCAGCAACGCGCTGATCGTCCTTAACCCGCACGCGCCGACGCTGCTGCGCCTGAACGGCCCGACGCTGGTGGCCGTTCTGAGCAGTTGCCTTGGGATGCTGGAGAACTTCCTCTTCTGCCTGCTCTTCGGCGCGGCCCTGAGCATTATCACGCGCTCGGCGGCCTTCGGCATCGCCGCTGGCTTCGGCTACCTGATCGCCGAAGACATCGGCGCGCAAATCCTGCCCGTTATCGGCAACTCGCTGCACACGCTGCTCGGCCACTGGATCAACGAACTCCTTTTTACAACGAATCTCAACGCCTTCTACGCCAACTCGCTGCCGCACATCCTGGCGCGCGGCCTCGACACGCTCGACGGCGTCATCGCCTGTAGCCCCTCCTCGGCCACGGTCTGCACGACCGTCAACGCCGGTCAGGCGCTGCTGGTAGCGGCCATCTGGGGTCTTGTCTTCGCCGCCGTCTCGACGGCGATGTTCATCAAACGCGACGTGCTGCAATAACGCCGCCTCGCAAAACAGATTGGGGCGGCGCAATGCATTGCGCCGCCCCAATCTGTTTTGCGAGGTTATCCGCGCACGACGATGTTGACCAGTTTGCCGGGGACGTAGATGATCTTCTGGATCGTGTTGTCGCCGATGAAGGCGGCGGCTTTCTGGTTGCTGATCGCCATCTGGCGCGCCTCGGCTTCGCTGATGGCGGAGGAGACTTCGACGCGGTCGCGCACTTTGCCGTTGACCTGCACGACCAGCGTGAAGGTCTCGTCGCGCGTCATGGCCTCGTCATAGACCGGCCACACGGAGTCGTGGATGCTATCGTTATGGCCTGTGATGTGCCACAGTTCCTCGGTGATGTGCGGAGCCAGCGGGGCCAGCAGTTGCATCATCGTCTCCAGGGTGCGGCGATAGGCGGCGCTGCGCGCCACCGGCTCGTTCTGCTGCTTGATCAGGGCGTTGTCGCACTCCATCAGCGCGGCCAGCGCCGTGTTGAAGTGAAACGCTTTCATGTCCTCTGTGACGCGCTTGATCGTCTTGTGGCGCAGGCGTTCGATGGCCTTGCTCTCAGGCGTCTCCTTTGCGGACACGCTGCCCTCGACCCAGGAGTCAGTCGCCAGCGTCCAGAAGCGGTTCAGGAAACGCCAGACGCCCTCCAGGTTTTCCGGCTTGAACGTGCCGCCCTGGTCGAATGGTCCCATGAACATCAGGTAGCAGCGCACGGTGTCCGCGCCGTACTTGCTCACGTAGTTGTCGGGCGCGACGACGTTGCCGCGCGACTTGGACATCTTCAGCCCATCGGGTCCCAGTACCGTCCCCTGGTGATACAGGCGCGTGAACGGTTCGTCGAAGTGCAGCAGGCCCATGTCGCGCAGCGCCTTGACGAAGTAGCGCGCGTACAGCAGATGGCGCGTGGCGTGATCGACGCCGCCGCTGTATTGATCGACGGGCAGCCAGCGCTGCATCGCCTCCTCGTTCCATGCCGCCTGGTCGTTGTGGGGGTCGGCATAGCGCAAGAAGTACCAGGACGAGCAGATGAAGGTGTCCAGCGTGTCCGTCTCGCGCGTGGCCGGGCCGCCGCAGATGGGGCAGGTCGTGTTCACGAAATCCGGCTCGTAGCGCAGCGGCGACTCGCCCGTGGGCTTGAACTGCACGTTTTCCGGCAGGATTACCGGCAGTTGATCTTCTGGTATCGGCACAACGCCATGTTCCGGGCAGTAGACGATAGGGATGGGCGACCCCCAATAACGCTGGCGGCTGATCGACCAGTCGCGCAGGCGATAACTGATAGTGTGCTTGCCGATGCCCTGTTCCTCCAGGTAGCGCGTAACTTTGGCGATGGCCTCTTCAGCCGGTGTGTCGTCGAAGGGGCCGGAATTGACCATCACGCCCAGTGCGATTTTCGCCCCGTGCCACGTCGCCGTATCGCTCGGCTTCTCGTCCTCCGGCCTGATCACCTCGCGGATGGCGATGCCGAACTTGCGCGCGAAATCGAAGTCGCGCGTGTCATGGGCCGGGACGCCCATGATTGCGCCCGCGCCGTAGCTCATCAGCACGTAATCGGCGATCCAGACGGGAACCTGCTCGCCGTTGACGGGATTGGTGACGTAGCCGCCGGTGAAGACGCCTGTTTTCTCCTTCTCTGTACTCATGCGCTCGATCTCGGTCATGCGCCGCGCCTGGTCAATGTAGGCATCGACCTCGGCTTGATGTTCGGGCGTGGTGATCCTGGTGACCCAGGGATGCTCCGGGGCCAGCACAAAGAACGTCGCGCCGTAGATCGTGTCCGGGCGTGTGGTGAAGACGGGAATCTCCGCGCGCTGGCCGTCAATCTCGACATAAAAGCGGATCTCCGCGCCCTCGCTGCGTCCGATCCAATCGCGCTGCATGATGACCGTCTTTTCGGGCCACTCGATCTTGGAGAAGTCCAGCAGTTCCTCGGCATAGTCGGTCATGCGCATAAACCACTGTTCAATGTCTTTGCGAATGACGATGTTGCCGCAGCGTTCGCACGTACCGTCGGCTTGCAGTTGCTCGTTGGCGATGACGGTATTGCAGCCGGTACACCAGTTGGCGGGCGACTTGTCGCGGTAGACCATGCCGTGCTTGTAGAATTGCAGGAACAGCCATTCCGTCCACTTGTAGTAGTCGGGCAGGCAGGAGACGATCTCACGCGCCCAGTCCCATTGCGCGCCCATCTTGCGCAGTTGCTGGCGCATATTCTCAATATTGGACAGCGTCCAGGTGCGCGCCTGCACGCCGCGTTTGATGGCGGCGTTCTCGGCGGGCAGACCGAAGGCGTCGAAGCCCATCGGCTGCATGACGTTATAGCCGTTCATACGCATGTAGCGGCCATAAGCATCCGCGCCGGAGTAGTGATACCAATGGCCGATGTGGATGTCGCCAGATGGGTAGGGCAGCATCGCCAGATTATAGAAATTCGGTTTGGGCGAGTCGTCGGGGGCGTGAAATGCGCCCGCGCTCTCCCACTGTGTTTGCCATTTCCGCTCGATGGCTTTTGGCTCGTACTTTGTGCGTGTCATCATGATTCCTTCGCCTCCCCGCGTTACAAATGATACCTGCTAGAATAAACACCAACAAAAAAGCCTTTCATCCGCCAGGGACGAAAGGCCATTCCGTGTTACCACCCCAATTTTCCATCGTCGGGTTGGTTTGTACCAGGAACAGAAACAATGGTGGACCTGAGGGGACTCGAACCCCTGACCTCCTCCATGCCATAGAGGCGCTCTCCCAGCTGCGCTACAGGCCCAGACGGTAAGATACTGGTACATCAAACCAACGAGAGCGATGTACTCTCATTGTA
>DATLSW010000177.1:0-8833 GCA_035533955.1 Ktedonobacteraceae bacterium
TCAGCGCGTGTTGATCGCCCGCGGGTGGTCGCCATGCCACGCGCGTGACAGCCACGCCCTGCGCCTCCAGCGCGTCAGCGAAGAGATCGGCCCCGACGTTGATGATGGGCATCGTGTTCTGGGTAAATAATGCATCACTCATTAGTTTTTCCCTTCCGGTGTATATACATCTCGTAGGGGCTGGGCTTGCCCCGCCCTGTCGCGAGCGATACGACAAGGCCCGGTTTTTGGG
Source organism: Ktedonobacteraceae bacterium (assembly GCA_035533955.1). Classification (GTDB taxonomy): domain Bacteria; phylum Chloroflexota; class Ktedonobacteria; order Ktedonobacterales; family Ktedonobacteraceae; genus CADDZH01. The sequence goes on from DATLSW010000177.1 coordinate 233, forward strand.
CGGGGCAAGCCCGCGCCCCTACGAGTCAGTGCGTAGCAGCGCGATGCATCGTAGTGCGGCGTCCGCGTTGCTGGTATACACTTCCGCGCCTGCCGCGGACAGCGTCTGCGCCTGCACCGATAGCCGCTGCGGGTCGTCTTCCGTACCGCAGAGTGAGACGACGACGGCCAGCGCGCGGCCAGCCTGGGTCGCCTGCTCGCGCGCAGCGCGGATCACCGGGGCAGAGATGCCTGCCGGGTCGGGGTGCGAGCAGTAGCCGAGGACGATATCAAGCAGGATGACGCCGACGTGGGGATCGCTGGCCTCCTCTTGCAAGCGTTTGAGACGCGGGCTGGGATCGATCATGGGATGCGGTCGCCCGCGCGTGTAGGCGTCATCACCAAGGTCAATGGCGCGATGGCCGTTCATACGCTGCTCCTCGATCAGCCGCCATTCAGGTTTAAGGGGAATATTGGAGTAAATGGGGCCGAGCGAATCTGCCCAGAGATGCATGGCTTCGTCGCATAATGTGCCGCCCGAAAACAGCGCCGAGAGATAGTTCCCCGTTGGATGCGAATCGCTCTGCTCTTCTCCAGCAGGTTGTGCCTGCCACGCGCCGCCGCAGAGCCTGACGGCCTGCTCAGCCGCCTCCGCCAGCGTGCGCGTGATGAAGGCGCGCTCAGCATAGCGGTGTCGCAGCGCGGCATGATCCGCGCCCACGAAGATTACCACGACCGGCTTGCTGCCGCTGGCGGCGGCGTCCAGCACGCGCGCGGCCACGGATGAAGCGGGCGGCTTCGAGATCAGCACGATCACCTGAGTTTGCTTATCCTCTTGCAGCAAGGCCAGCCCTTGCAGCGTGGTTATCGCCCCTACCGCCTGCGAGAGGTCGCGCCCGCCGCAGCCGATGGCCTGCGAGATGCCGTAGCCCTGTTGGGCCGCCAGCGACATGACTTCCTGCATGCCAGTGCCGGACGCGCTGACGATGCCGATTGGTCCGCGCGGCACTACATTGACGAAGCCGAATCCCACGCCGTTGAGCATGGCTGTACCGCAGTCTGGCCCCATGAGCAGGAGGCCGCGCTGGCGCGCCAGTTGTTTGAGAGCGATTTCGTCGGCAAGCGGCACATTGTCGCTGAAGAGAAAGACATGCAGGCCAGCACGCAGCGCGCGATCGGCTTCCAGCGCGGCATACGGACCAGGGACGGAAATAACGGCGACGCGGCTGTCGGGATGCAGTTGCACGGCCTGTTCCAGCGAACGCGGCTGCGGCGCGGCCGCGTCAGTCTGCCCATCTGTGGCGCTGGGGCGCTGCGCTAATTGCTCCTCGGCTGACTGGAGCGCGGCCTCGGCGCGTTCAGCGTCGCTGGCGCGCACCACCAGCAAAATATCCGCCGCACCGGCGTTGCCATCTGGCGGTGTCAATCCGGCCTCCGCCAGCAGTTGCAGGTTCGGCGCGGTCGCCATGATCGCCGCCGCGTCCTCTATCCCTGCCATGCCGGTGAGCGATTGGGCAATCTTCATGAGCGTGATAGAATCAAAATACATATTGCGCTTGATACGCGCTTTGATGATCATCAACAAATCCCCTTTGCCGGGAAAACAACCAATGAAACTATCCTATTATAGCATCTAAAAAATTTGAATGAACGTTCGATAAGCGCGGCATATCGAGGTGTTGACAATGATGCTACAATAGGCGTCAAGGAAGCCGACTCCGTAGCTCAGTTGGTAGAGCACCGCACTTTTAATGCGAGGGTCGTGGGTTCGAGTCCCACCGGGGTCATTCGTAATTCATAGTCTTTTGCCCACTTGATGCCTTTTGCCGCTTCTATTTGTAATTTGAATCCGTTCTTGCTAGTCCATCAGTGTTTCTCATGAGCAGAGCGGCCTAAAAAATCCATCGGGGTTTTGTCGTTGTTATGAAAGGAATGTGTAGTTCGGTCATGGGAGAAGCAAGAGTCTAGGAGATCATCATGGTGCCAACCTTTCACATCCGGTTGCTCGGCGATTTCAGCCTCATCTACGATGACCGTCAGGTGACAAGCCTCAACACCATGCGCTTGCAATCATTGCTCGCCTATCTCCTGCTGCATCACGATGTTCCTCAACAGCGCCAGCATCTTGCCTTCCTCTTCTGGCCCGACACAACCGAGGCCCAGGCTCGCAATAACTTGCGCCAACTGCTCCACCAGTTGCGCCAGGCACTACCAGTTGGTGAGCAATTCCTCGCTACCGATATGCACATGTTGCGCTGGCATCCCGTCACGCCATTTCACTTCGATGTTGCTGAGTTCGAACAGACGCTCGCACTCGCAGACGCGGCCACACGAAAAAATGATCAGCTCGCGCTACAAGCCGCTCTCGAGCAGGCAGACAGCCTGTATCGCGGTGAATTACTACCTGGCTGCTATGATGAATGGATCTTGCCTGAGCGGGAGCGACTCCGCCAGCGCCACCGGCAGGCACTCGAACAACTGCTCAGCCTCTTTGAAGGGCAGGGCGACACCGTCACCGCCATCCGCTATGCCCAGCGCTTGCTCGGACTCGATCCCCTCTCCGAAGACCTCTATCGCCGTCTGATGCGCTTGTTCGCGCTGAATAACGATCGCGCCAGTGCCTTGCACATCTACCACACCTGTGTCACCATCTTGCAACGCGAAATGGGCGTCGACCCCGATCCGGCGACCCGCGAAGCCTACGAGCAACTCATGCAGCAAGAGGCACCAACTATACAGGCCATCATACATCAACCGCTGCCCGCTGCTACCCCAATGCTCATCGGACGAAAGCGCGAGTGGGAGCATCTGCAAGAGGTCTGGCACGCTGCGAGTACTGGCGAGCCGCGCTTCGTTCTCGTGGCGGGGGAAGCAGGCATTGGCAAATCCCGACTGGCCGAGGAATTCCTGTTGTGGGCGAGCCAGCAGGGGGTCGTCACCGCGAAGACACGTTCCTATGCCGCTGAGGGCCAACTTTCGCTCGCGCCAGTGACGGATTGGCTCAGAAGTGAGGGTCTGCGAGCGCCACTCAGACAACTCGACGCAGTCTGGCTCACCGAGGTCGCGCGCATCTTGCCGGAACTGTTCGCTGAGCAGCCAGAGTTACCGCGCTACGAGTCCTTGACCGAGTACGGCCAGCGCCTGCGCTTCTTTGAGGCCCTGGCGCGCGCCATACTCGGCACTCCACAGCCATTACTCTTGTTGATCGATGACGTGCAATGGTGCGATCAGGAAACGCTGGAATGGCTGCATTTTCTGTTGCGCTTCGACCCCACGGCACGACTGCTGATCATCGGGTGCGCCCGCGAGGAAGAATTGCCGCCGCACCACGCGCTGCGCACCCTGCTGCTGCATCTGCGCACCACAGCGGGGGTGACTGAAATTGCGCTACAGCCGTTGGATGCGGCTGAAACCGCGAAACTGGCATCGCATGTGGCAAAACGTGAGCTGGATATGGACTCGGTCATGCGCCTGTTTCAAGAAACCGGGGGATATCCATTGTTCGTGGTCGAAATTGTGCGGGCCGGCCTGGAACGAGTGCCAACTGGCGCGCCAGAGGCTGATCGCCTCCAGAGGCAATCGCCTCTCGATGAGGCTCAGACGCTCCCGCCGCGCGTGCATGGGGTGCTTGTAGGCCGCCTGCTTCAACTCTCGGCCTCCGCTCGCGGGTTTGTCGAACTTGCTGCGACCATTGGCCGTGAATTCACCCTCGACCTCTTGATTACAGCCAGCAACGCTGATGCCGACAGCGCTGTCCGCGCGCTGGATGAACTCTGGCACAAACGGATCGTGCGCGAACACGGCACGAACAGCTACGACTTCACCCACGATAAGCTGCGCGAGGTGGCATATGGAGAGATTAGTGTGCCACAGCGCCGCATGCTCCATCGTCGCGTTGCACAAACGATGGAAACCATGTATGCGGATGATCTCGACGCAGTCAGCGGCCAGATTGCATCGCATTATGAGCAGGCAGGTATGATCGAGCAGGCGCTTCCCTATTACCAGCGCGCGGCAGCCGTAGCACAGCGCGTGTATGCGAACGAGGATGCTATAGCCCTGCTGGCGCGGAGCCTGGAATTGCTTGAACTGCTGCCTGCCGGTATGAAACGCGACAAACAGGAACTCGGTCTGCAATTGGTACTGGCAGCGCTCTACCGCGTGACCAAAGGCTGGGCGACACCGGAACTGGAGCATGTACTTGATCGTGCCCTGGCGTTGTGCGACACGGTCGGTGACGACGCTCAGCGGGCGCAGACGCTCTATGGATTGCAGTCCGTCTACCTGGTTCAGGCCAAACTCGAACGTGCGCAAATGGTCTCCGATGAGGTGCATACGCTGTATCAACGCTCTTTTGGCGCTGTGCCACCACTGCTTGCCGGCATGATGTTGGCCGGGGCGCGCCTGCACCTGGGCAGGATCGCTGAGGCCAGCGCGCAATTTGCAGAGATCATTGCAACAAACGATCCTGATCAAATCTTTCAAATTCTGGAGTCGCAGGGCTGGAATTGTGCAATACATTCACGAGCGTGGCAAGCACACGCGCTCTGGTGCCTGGGCTATCCGCAGCAGGCGCTAGAGAGAGGACGCGACGCGGTCAAACTGGTGCAGGACCTGGATCAGCCTTTCAACCAGGCGCTGGCGTTATCCTACCTGGCTTTGCTGCTACAGTTATGCGCCGATGAGGCTGTCGCCCGCGAGTACGCTGAGCAGGCGCTCGCACTCGCGAGCAAGTACCAGGCACCCTACTATCGCGCCTGGGCAGCCATCTTAGTCAGCTATGCATTGGCCCTGGAGCAACCCGATGAGGAGCGCATCCGGCATCTGCGTGACTCGATCACCGCATTCAAAGCATCGGGCGCCAGGTTGCGTCTGCCGTATTACCTCTCGCTGCTCGCGCAGGTCTGTAGGCAAGCCGGGCGCGCTGAGGAGGGGCTCGCCTGCATCGACGAGGCGCTCTCTGAAGCGCGCTTCCACAACGAGCGCTGGTGGGACGCGGAGTTACACCGGTTGCGAGGCGAGTTGCTGCTCATGCGCGGTGCGGACACATCTGACGCCGAAGCGGCGCTTCTCCGAGCGATCGAGATCGCACGATCACAGCAGGCAAGGTCGTTGGAGTTGCGTGCGACGATGAGCCTGGTGCGTTTGTGGAGCGCGCAGAATCGATCCGACGACGCCAGGCGGCAGCTAAGCGACCTGTATGCCTGGTTCACGGAAGGATTTGTGACGCCGGACTTGCAGGCTGCTCGGCTGCTCCTCGCTCAACTATAGCTGCCTGCGCATGCAGCGGGTCAGTAATAACGCTTTGCTAACGCGAACCCTCTAGCGGACGTCAACATCCATCTTGAAAATGCCTCTTCATCTTTCGTTCCCAAACGTAGTAATAACGCCGCCCATGCTATCCTATCAGTGAAATATGGATGCGCGTCATGCGCAATGAGTACAGATACGTGGTTGTGTCTTGAGCGTGCAGAAAAGAAAGAGGTAAAGGATGTATTATCGTGTCGCGATCCAGGTGGATGCAGCCCCATCTGGCAGTGGAAATCGACGGCCCTCAGTTCGCTGGATACCCTATTTCAATTCCTGCGGCTCTTTCGTACCCTTCCGCACGATCAGCTGCGGGTCTTCTCCTCCTCCTCACGGAAGGGCCTGGCGGTGATTATGATCTCCCCTACAGCTTCAGCTTGCCAGGCTCTCTGCCGCCAGTCCTCGCCTGGATGACCTCCTGGCGAGGGTACATCGTGGGGAATTGCATTCCTAGTGCAGTACTCGACTCGCGAGAAACAGCAGAAGTCGTGCAAAGATGGCATCGTAGTTCGTAACTTCGTTTGAAACAGCACAGACAAGGAGAAAAGTATGATGGAACAACAACATACCCCTATCGCTTTGGAAGAAACGGCGGTCCAGGAGCTGGCAGCGCGCACGCGCGGCGCGCTGCTTCGTCCAGAGGATGCTGGTTATGAGCAGGCTATTCGAGTTTACAATGGCATGATCCATAAGCGACCCGCCCTGATCACCCACTGCGTGGATGTCGCCGATGTGATCGCTGCAGTCAACTTTGCGCGCGAACACCAGCTGACATTGGCCGTGCGGGGAGGCGGACACAGCGGTCCCGGCCTGGGTACCTGCGATGACGGTCTGGTGATTGATCTCTCAGGTATGAAGGGTATTCGCGTCGATCCGGCTGCGCGCACCGCTCGCGTCGAAGGCGGCTGCACCTGGGGTGAGGTGGATCATGCCACCCATCCCTTTGGGTTGGCCACGCCGAGTGGCTTCGTTTCGACTACCGGTGTTGGTGGTCTGACGTTGGGGGGCGGCATCGGCTACCTCTCGCGTACACTGGGCCTGACGATTGACAACCTGCTCGACGTTGACATGGTACTCGCCGATGGTAGCTTTGTCACGGCCAGCGCCGCGGATCATGCCGACCTGTTCTGGGCAGTACGGGGTGGTGGTGGCAATTTCGGCGTCGTCACATCGTTCCTGTTCCAGCTGCACCCGATCAGCACGGTCTATGGCGGGCCGATGCTCTGGCCGATCGAACAGGCGGCTGATTTGTTGAAGTTCTGGCGCGACTTCATCTTAAAGGCTCCCGAGGAGATCAATGGCTGGTTCGGATTTGTCACTGTGCCACCAGCACCACCGTTCCCAGAACAGTTTCACCTCCAGAAGATGTGTGCCATCGTGTGGTGCTACAGCGGCGCACTGGAGCAGGCCGACACGATCTTCCAGCCGATTCGCGCAAAGGTTCCGCCATCGGTGGATTTCGCCGGGCCGATCCCGTGGCCGGCGCTCCAAAATCACTTCGACGCGTTATACCCACCTGGCCTTCAGTGGTACTGGAAGGCCGACTTCTTTACCGATCTGAGTGAGAAGGCGATTGATTTGCATGTGAAGTACAGCGCTCAACTGCCGACGATGCACTCGACGATACACCTCTATCCGATCAATGGCGCCGTCCATCGGGCCAGCCCGAGCGACACCGCGTTCAGCTTCCGTGACGCCAACTTCGCCGAGGTAATCGTCGGAGTCGATCCCGAACCGGCGAACAACGAGCGCATGATCCAGTGGGCCAGGGACTATTGGATGGCTTTGCATCCTTATTCGGCGGGAGGAGGCTATGTCAACATGATGATGGATGAGGGTACGGACAATGTGAAAGCGGCCTACCGCGACAACTACGCCCGACTGGCACAGATCAAAGCAAGGTATGATCCGAGCAATCTGTTCCATGTAAATCAGAATATCACGCCAACCAGGTGATGCTGCAGTGTAAATATTGGAAATCGGCGGGTAAACGACATTTCTTTTCAGAACAAGCGGCTCATACGTTCGCTCGAATAATTGTCAAGATTTCGCCCTCCGGTTTCCAACATTTACACCCAGATGGCGAATAATCGGGTCAAACCGCACCAGGACCCGGAATTGGCACGGCCTCAAGATTCGGGAGACTATGCCAATGCGGAGATCCCCCCATAACCTCTCAGGAGTCGCCATCTTTTTTATTTTTTTGCCGCTTTGCTAAAATCATCCATGAAACGATCTTTTATTTCCACGCAGGAATATATGTCGGAGGGGAGTTTTCCGGAGGCTACAATATTGGTCTTGACCTTAATATGCAGGAATACTGAGCCTGGTTTTCCCACAATTTGGGATAAACATTCTTGTAAGGATTTCTTATCCGTTGCTAAAAGGTATGCGGGGAACCTGAAAGCCTCTGCAATAGCTTTGAAATCAACGACTGAAGATAATGTGGGCTGTCCTCCCGTACTCTCATAACTCTCATTATCAAAAACTACATAGACTATATTGGTTTTTTCCCTTTGGTTCCTCTAAAGCCAGTTTGACTTGTGTTCCACTTGCATCCTGTATAGGTACAAGATACACCCCCTTTGTTTCTCTGCAATACGCAGCAAAATAGTCAATTTCTCCTACATAGTTTCTTCTTCCGTAGCCTGCTTTTTGCCCCGCCCTGGTGTGCGCATAGGAACTTGCGGTGGCAAAGATCATCCCCTTCCCGTACTGCTTTGCTATCCAGCCCAGCTTGCACTGGACTTTCAAGAAATGTCCCTCACTATCCTCGATTACGAGGTCGTAGCGAGTGTTATCCCCTAAGGGCTCATACGGAAATAACATGATGAGGGAATCACCCTTGAGATGGCCTCAGGAATTGCCTTCCTTTGCGAGAATCATCAAGTTATTTCCGTATGAGCCCTTAGGGTTTCAGGACGTTATATCCTACTTCGAGCAGACGGGCAATAATATGTGCCTCAGCGATTTCACCTCGGCGTTTGCTATTTTCACTGAACAGAACCACAGATTACACCTCTTACGAACAAAATTTTCAAGTGGGCTGAGTATAGCATAGCAACTTCTGCATTTACAATATGCCGTATGCAGCGATACTATTTATTACTCCCCTACTTGCGTTTTGTATCTCTTCTTGCTAACCCATCCGTATTGATGATAACTACGGCGCTTCACATATGAGTCATCCCCAATTTTGAGCAATCCTTTCGACTTCCCGAATGAGTGAAACAACCCCAAGGGGCTCATCGGAAGGAGGGATGAAACAGGTGAGGCGGGGACGGTAATCGTCCCAGAGCCGACTAAGCGCCCAGCG
>DATLSW010000178.1:0-12817 GCA_035533955.1 Ktedonobacteraceae bacterium
TGCTACAAGCTTAGTCGGCGATTTGTTTGGGCGCTGTGGACTCCCACCGACCGGATGCGACAGCGCTGGCTTTCTGGTCTTTCATGACGGTTAGAAGGCATGGCCGTCATGGCATCCCGTGTTTTCGACGCCCCATCCCGACCCCACAGAAAAAGGTCGGGGGGACGACGCATCACTGGTTATTAAGCAGCGAGAGCGTAAGCAGGTGCCGGTTTGGCATCTATTGATTTGTCAGTTGTTTAACGAGAATGCTTACTGACACCTCGGCTTGCAATTCTGCAATCTGTCCGCCTGTCGAAACCCGACATCCCCAGATTGGAACATCCCGACGCATCATGGGTTGGGATGCATTGTTACTATACCACATTCGTTGACAAATAGCAAGCGTTACGCGAGACGCTGCATGAAGCGTTCGAGGTTGACGATGTAGCGTTCGTGCGTGCCTTCACCGATCTTCTTTTGCTCGTCAAATGCCTCTACTTTGAAGACGAGACGACGTCCATCGATCTCGATCAGCTCGGCCTTGGCGCGTATATGCTGGCCCAGTGGCGTCGCGCCCAGGTGCTTCACATTGACCAGCGTCCCCACCGTCACATAGCCCTGGTCGAGATCGTCGGCGACTGCGCCCCAGGCGGCGTTCTCCATCAACGCAACCATCATGGGCGTGCCGAAGACTTCGACGCCGCCCGCGCCTACCGCCGCCGCCGTATTCTCGTGAACGACGAGCGTGGCCGCTTCTCCTGTCATGCCTGTGTGTAATGCCATTGATGATGTACTATCCTTTCTATAGATATATGCAAGGTTCTACGGATGGATTTTCTGCCGCTGGGCTAACATTTCGATAAACTTCTGAATGCGAGCAGAGCGGGTTTCGGGCCTTTTAGCCGTCTGGATTCTGAACAGGATGGCATAGCGGTTTACGCTATTTAACGTGTTGAAAAACTCCTGCGCCTGCTGGTTTTTATCCAGCTCGCTTTGAAAATCATCAGGAATGGTGATCTTGCTTTGCGATTCGTAAGCCGCTTCCCAGCGGCCATCGGCCTGCGCTCGCTCCACTTGCTGTATCCCCGCCGGCTGCATTCTGCCCTCAGCAAGCAAAGCCATGACTTTGTCACAATTCACTTTTGACCAGATGCTTTTGGAACCGCGCGGCGTGAACTTTTGCAACCAGTACTGATCATCAAAAGAGGCTTTTTGACCGTCGATCCAGCCATAACAAAGAGCAACCTCTAAGGCTTCGGCATAGGAGAGAGAAGGTATGCTCGTGCCTTTTTTGGCTATTTTGAGCCAGAGACCCTTTGTATCAGCGTGGCGCTCTTTGAGCCACACTTCCCAGTCTTGCCGGGTTTCAAACGATATGGTTGGGAGAATGTCTGCATTCTTCATAAACGTATTATACCAAATTCAGTGATGTAGCTGGGCAATTCATTGCGCCAGTGTTGATGCTTGATCACGGCTGACTGGCGCAATGAATTGCCCAGCTACACAAACGAAATCCCATCGATAGCCGTGATATCATAAATGGGAGATACTCGGACCAATGATCTCTATAAGGAGAACGCAGCTCATGACTTGCCCTGTCCAGCGCGTCGCGCATCGCGGCGGCTCGGCCCTCGCGCCAGAAAACACGCTGGCCGCCTTCCAGAACGCTTTGACGCTGCCTATCGATGCTATCGAACTCGATGTGCATATGACAAGCGACGGATATGCCATCGTGTTTCACGATAACACCGTTGAGCGGCTCACTAACGGTAAGGGCAATATTCTTGACCTCGATTTCGCCTACCTGCGTAGTCTCAATGCCGCTGCCCATTTCCCCGGCGGTTGGAAGCAGCCACAGCAAATACCCACCCTGCGCGAAGTGCTTGATCTCGCGCAAGGGCGGGCGCTGGTCTACATCGAGATCAAGCCGAGCCAGCGCGGCAAAGATTACGGACGGTATCCCAACATCGCCGAGACAGTCACAGCAGAAGTGCGCGCGGCGGCAATGCTCGACCAGGTGTTGATCATGTCCTTCGACTGGGTGGTCTTACCAATCATAAAAGCGTTGGAGCCGACCGTGCAGACGGGCGCGCTCGTTTCGACGAACGTCTGGAATCCGCGCGCCGACCACGCGCTGGATACGCTGATCGCACAGGTAACAGCCCTCGGCTGCCAGTGGATCAACATGGATGTTGATCTTTTTACGGAGGACATGGTTCCGACTGTGCATACACACGGTTTCAAGTTGGGTCTGTGGACAGTCAATAGCGAAGTCGCCCTGCGCCACTGCGCCGCGGCAGGCGTTGATTCGCTCACTTCAGACCGGCCCGATCTGTTCGCGAGGCTCTAAAAACTCGTAGAGGAACATAGCAGCGTCGCCACACACACGGCACACTGCATTGCGCCCCTACGGATTTCCTACTACAGTGTCCCTTTTCGCCTATCGTTCGTTTATTCATACGGATGGCAAAGGTACTATGTTTTTATGCATGTGAACAGAGTATGTTATAATTGGCCTCAACATAAAGCGCCAGTGGGAGCAGGTGATGATAGCCGCCCCGCTGCGAGGGAAACGCGGAGAGCATAATCTATGCAACAACTAGAAACGACAGCAAAAACTCTTGCAGAACCGGCAGCACAACTTCCTGCCGAACCACCACAAGCTATCGCCATTTCGGTGGTTGTCCCTGTGATGAACGAAGAAAAGAATATTCAGCCGCTCTATGCAGCGCTTTCAGCACAATTGGAGACACTCGAAAAGCCGTATGAGATCATTTTTGTCGATGATGGCAGCACGGATAGCACCTTTCAAGAACTGAAACGCCTTTATGAAGAACACCGCGGCGTCGTGCGGGTCATTCGCTTCCGCCGCCGCTTCAGCAAAACGCCTGCCCTCGTAGCCGGGTTCAGCCGCTGCCGTGGCGAGATCGTCTTCACAATGGATGGTGACTTGCAGGACGATCCGCAAGAGATTCCGCGCTTCCTGGAAAAGATCGACGAGGGCTATGATCTGGTAACGGGCTGGAAATTTCCGCGCCTCGATCCGTTGTCCAAGACGTTTCCATCGCACATCTTCAACGGACTGGTCAGCTTCATGACCGGCGTTCACTTACACGATATCAACAACGGCTTCAAAGCCTATAGACGCGAAGTCATCGACGACGAATACGTCAAGCTGTACGGCGACTTCCATCGCTTTGTGCCAGTGATGGCGCATTGGCGCGGCTACCGCGTGGCGGAGATCAAAGTCAAGCATCACCCGCGTCAATATGGCGTCTCCAAATACGGCGCGCGCCGCTTCGCGCGCGGCCTGATCGATCTGTTGAATGTACTGTTCCTGACGACCTTTTTACGTACACCGCTGCGGCTTTTTGGCCCTCTCGGCTTCATCACCTTTTTCATAGGCGTGATTGTCGATCTGATCGTCGTCATCAGCAGCCGCTTTGTCACTCACCAACCTATTCATGACCAGCCAATGCTGTTTGTGGGCATTCTCATGATGATTTTCGGTATTCAGTTCATCTTGACAGGTCTGCAAAGCGAAATGATACGCCACTTCGCCTTCAAACCTGGAGAAGAATATAGTATCAGGCAGGAACTCGATTGATGCGTATATCTCCAGCCCTGAAAAAAACAGGCAAGCGAGTCCTACAAATCGGTTTGCCCATCATCATACTGGCCGCGTTTATCTACGAGGTGCAAAAGTGGAACTGGCGTCTCTTGCTGACCAATAGTTACCACTGGAATCCGTGGCTCCTGGTTCTCTCACTGCTAGGATTTATCATCCAGGAGTTTACGTTTGGCTTGATCTGGCGCAATATTCTGGCGCGCCTCGGCTCGCATCTGGGCATCCTGGTAAGCCTGCGCATCTACCTGGGATCGGAATTTGTGCGTTATATTCCGGGCAACGTCTGGCACGTCCTGACCCGTATTCTCTGGGTCAATAAGTACGGCGTGACCAAACCGGTCGCCTTCGCCAGCATGACCATTGAACTGATCACCAAACTGGCGGCGGGCGCGCTGGTCTTCGCGGCCAGCCTGATATTCTGGGGCGACTTCAGCACCGTCGGCTCGCTGGTGCATGGCTCGCTGTTCATTGTCTTAGGGGGCGCGGGCTTCATCGTGCTGCTCATTGTACTGCACCCGCGCATCCTGAACGGCCTGCTCAATATAGCGCTGCGCATCTTGAAACGCGAGCCGGTGAACCTGACGCTGCGCTACAGCGACATCTTGCTGATCACTCTGGCATGGTGCGGTAGCTGGCTGCTCGCCGGGATCTCCTTTTACCTGCTCACGCTGGCATTTGTGCCGAACTTGCCGATAACGGCCCTACCGATTTGTATGGGCGTATACGCGATAGCCTGGGATTTTGGCTTTGTCACCTTCATCACGCCAAGCGGTCTGGGCTTCCGCGAGCTAGCTGTCGCCATCCTCTTTGCGCTGGCTCTACCAACGATTCCCGGCAGCATCGTCGCGATCATTGCCGTGCTACAGCGCGTCGTCTCCACCCTGGCGGAACTGCTCTGCGTCGGATCGGCTTACTTTGGCGGTGGCAAACAGGCACGAGCCGCCCTTCTGCAAATACAACAAGCGGCGCAACCCGCTCCAGGCGGGGCGCTGCTAGCAGAAACAAGCGAAGAATCTCCAACTATTGACAATAAACAAGCTATGTTCTCTTCTGATGAAGGAAAAACATTTACCCATAGTATAGGGGAAAGAGGAATTTCAAGTGACTAGTGCGACATGGCGAAAACGACTCTCGGTCTGGCGCAATCGCCTCTATTTATATCCGCCGCCCGATCCAATGCCGCGCAGATGGACATTCTGGGCAGCAACGGCGATGGTATCTGTCCTGGTGGCTATTTTCAGCATCTATTTCATTATCTACACCGTAACGCGCAACGCGGCCTACCTGACGCACGGGGAAGACCTGGGCATCATGGATCAAGTTCTCTGGAACACCATTCACGGCAACTTCCTGCACCAGACTCTTTGTAACAGCCTGACTGATACCAATTGCGTCGGCCTGCAGGGATTTGTCCGCTTTGCTATCCACTTTGAGCCATTACTCATCCCGCTCTCCTTGCTCTACCTGGTCGTACCCGGCCCAGATACCCTGCTGGTGCTGCAAGTGCTGGTTGTGGCGGTCGGCGCGTTTCCCGCTTTTTGGCTGGCGCGCCTGCGCCTGCGCAATGATTTCGCCGCTGTGGCTATCGCCGCCGTTTATTTGCTCTACCCGGCACAGCAAAATGCAATCGTCAGTGACTTCCACGCCGTCGCGTTTACAGCCGCTTTCTTGCTTTTCACCCTCTATTTTATGTATACGCGACAAACTGTCTGGCTCTTTGTTTTCGCTATTCTCTCGATGGCATGCAAGGAAGAGATACCGCTCATTATCTTCATGTTCGCGCTGTGGACGATGGTCTTCCAACGGCGCTGGCGCAGCGGGGGCGCGTTGTTACTACTCTCAGTAATCTGGGTCGGAGTCTATCTCTATGTCACCCATGTGTTTAGCCCTGTTGGACATCCACTTCTGGAATCACGCTATACCTATCTGGGCAGTAACCCGCTGCAAATGGCAAAAAGCGTCCTGTTGCACCCGCGCAGCATCATTGCAGATCATGTACTTGAGCCCAACCATTTCAACTACCTGCGGGTGCTGTTAAACCCCGCCGGATATTTGCCGATCCTGGCTCCCTGGGTGCTGGTGCTGGCATTGCCAACGCTGGCCCTCAATTTACTGAGCAATTACCCGAATATGTACAGCGGGATGTTTCAGTACAACGCTGAGATCGTGCCGATTTTGATTTTCTCGACCATCGAGGCCATTGTCCTGCTTGTCTGGTTCATGCAGTGGTTCTTCCGCCAGGCACAGATCGATCCAACGAAACCGGAGAAGGCTACCACGCCCGCGGCGATTGCGCGCGCGCGCACGATCAATCGCTGGGTTAATGGCATAATGCTCGTACTGCTCGCGTGCTTCACCCTCTTCACGGCAGTACGGACCGACGCTCGCACTTACAATATACCGGGCGGCATTGGCTTTAACTGGCCGCAAGTCACGCCGCATGTTCAATTGGCACAGCAATTCGTGAATGCGATTCCGCAGAATGCGTCGGTCTCAGCGCAGTCAGACCTGATTCCACATGTGAGCGAGCGAAAATCAATTTATCTGTTTCCTTATGGCGACAATTACGCTCAATACATCTTCCTCGATGTCACCGGCAATATCTATCCTTTCACAACAGAACCTGCTTACATTACCGAGGTCAAGACAGTGCTATTCAGCGGGAATTATGGCGTCGCCGCGGCCCAGGATGGGTATTTATTGCTCCAACGCGGCTTGCCAGCACCGGGCGTCTCTCCGCACTCACTGTACGGGGACAGCAGCAATGTCGCGGATCTGCTGCCGAATCTCCCGCCAGGTTTCTGCTCGTTCACGCAAGTACCAGCCGATCAAACGCCAGCATATGCTCAGGCAACCTTTACCAGCGCTGATGGAGCCAACGTGATGAATTTGAGCGGATTGACTACTGCTATCCCCAAGGTATACACCTTGAGCAATGGGGGATTACAAATGACCTTGTATTGGAAAGTAACTGCTCCTACGGCAGTTCCAGTGCAGATGCTTATCTTCGTCACAGACAAAAACGGCACCAGGCATCTCCTTTCCAACGACTCCCTGCCACTCGACTGGTGTCCCACGAATACCTGGACGCCCGGAACGACGGTTGAGGCCACAACCGGCCTGCTTTTCATTAATAACATCCAGCATATGCCATATGGGCTAGCCAATATATCCCTCGCGCTTTTACCTGCGGGGCAGCCATCTGATACACTTATGGATGAGCAGGCATGGTTCTCCGTCAATGTAACGAAGAGCGCGAGTTCGATCAGCGTTACTAATGGAGAGAAAGCATTACAAGTAGCCACGATCACTATCGTCCATTAGCGCCGTCCGGGTAGAGAAGCGTCAATTGAGCGCGAGTCAAACGAAAGGGGTTGAAGTAATGAGCATTTTCGTAGGTCAACTTCCGCCGGCCGAGGTAGCGCGCCTCAAGGCCGAGTTGGCGGAGACATTGATCGCTCATTTTTGCTATCCACGCTTCTTTGACTATCGCACTGGAACGCTGCGCTCGCGCCCGGTTGATCGGGCCAAGCGGCAAGAAGTATGGCTCTACCTGAGTTCATTCGATTTCACCGCCTGGAACCGTGTAGACATCATGTCACCGGAATTCCAGCGCCAGATCGAGCGGCTCTTCATTCTTTTTGTGCAGCGCAACCGCAACTTTTTCGGAGAACAGGGTCGGAAGCGTATGTCAGATATCCGCTTGCTGATCGGCTCTTCATCTACGACAGTGGTACAAGGGCTGCGCAACCACCTGAGCGGGCAACGCCAGAACAATCCACCGTTCGGCAGCCCGCGCCCGGCCTCCTCCTGGATTACGCCCAACACCAATGGCAACGTAGATGCAGGCTGGGAACAGATCGCCCAATCAACCACGGCGCTGCAACAGCAACTGCAAGAGCTGCGCGGTGAAATCAGAATAGTCCCTCCAACGCCACACAGCGATACACTCACGGCTACTCCCCGGCGCCCCGGACGCAGAACGGCACCCCCACCCGCGAAGTCGTCGTCACCCGACCGTGAAGTCGCCCTTGCTACTCCTGTAGAGGCGAGCATACCAGCAGCAAGCAATGGACGCGGCCCCACGCCGCACTCAGATCAAAGAAGCGCACCCACTGCTGCTCCAGCCACGGCCTGGAGTTCAGCGCCAACGGCTCCAGTTCCAGCAATTGAGATCGCATCAGTTGCATTTGCCTCCGCGATTCCCCCAGCCACGCCTGTAAAGCCTGTGGAGTCGCCGCTTCCTCGTGTAACTGCGCCGGAAAAAGCGGCTGCTGCACTGACTCACACCACTGCCGCAGCGGTAACATCGCCGTCGGTGACGAGCCAGCGCGCAAGCTCAGCGCAGCAGGTCAACGAAGAAGACGTGGCTATTTTTGAGGAGCTGCGCCGCCAACTGATCATCTGGCTACGCATCCAGGTCATCCAGGCAGGCATCGAATTGACGAACCAGGGGCCGGCACAGTTGCTTGAACTCTTGCGCCAGCACGATAATTACGATGAAACGCGCCTCCAGATCGTCTCAACGTTGCTCAATTTCGCGAACCAGGTGGTAAAAAACGGTCATGCCACCGCCTTCGATTACAAGCAAGCGCTGATGTTCCATCTCATGCACTGCCAGCGTTGAGGCACAGAGAAGGGCGATGGCAGGCATCGCCCTTCTCTGTGCCATGCTAGCGCGGGTATTTTTCTTCAGGCATACTCGCGCTATAAAAAATTCATTAAGATACCCGCGAATATGATACTTTTCCCTTCCCAAACCGTCGCTAACTATGGTACAACATAGCCATAGTCATTTATCTGCCTACGGATAAGGCATACATACTGCTGTCGAGATATAACATACAATATAAAGCGGTTACAGCAAACGCTGCCCGAAAAGTGTGTCACGGGGAGGCTATAAGCCATGGCGAAAGGCAGAACTACCTCTGCGGAAAACATAAAAGATATCCTTGATACGGCGCTGCGCAGACGGCAACGAGGATTCTTGAGCATAGAGAGCCAGCAGGGAAATATCCTGGAAGAAGGAGAAATTTATGTCGAGAATGGGCAAATCACCTATGCTCATACAAACCAGCTAAGGGGGCAAGCCGCACTCAAGGTAATACTCAACTGGAGAGGTGTATATTTTGCGTTTGCCACGAATGAATATCCAGCGCGCAGCAGCGCCGCCGAGCAGGATGTGACCACGCTGGTCACAACAAAGGCACAAACCAGGGAGATGCCTCTCGGCTTACCGGCGCCATCCGGCCAGAACAGCAGCTATGTGCCAACGACGTCTCCAGGTTTACCGCAATTCAGTGCCGGACGCAGCGCGCAGCCCGCCGCACGCAATGATGCCAACACTGACCCTTTGGCGGAAGTGAGAAGACCAGATACGGCGATGCCAGGAGTGGAGTGGATCATCCCACGCCGTATAAACAAGGAGCAAAATGTCCTCTCATTGCCGCTGACGCGCCCGCAACGCTCAATTTATATGCTCATAGACGGCCATCGCTCCATTTCCGACCTGGCCCGTTGCACCCGCAAAACGATACAGGAGATCGAACGCCTGCTCAGCGAATTACAGGAACGCGGTCTGATCACGATCTAGGAGTGATGTAACGAATGTTCGGCCTCAGGCCGCCGTGGTGATGGCTGGCAAGAGATCCTGCAATTGCTCGAACCAGTTGGCTCCAAAGTGGCGGCGTGGGATGCGAATCACCCCTTGCTGCACCTTCGCATCATTCTTAAAGCGGCGATAGAGCGCGATGCGGTTCGGTACAATCGTGCGCCGCACGGTGAGGATCAGTTCGTTGTCTTTCAACGCAATAGCCTCGTAGCCCAGCAGAGCAGCATCTACTTTCAGCCGCACTGTGTTTAACAGGTTTTGGGCCGGCAATGGCGGCGTGCCGAAACGGTCATTCAATTCGGCTTTCATAGCCTCAACCTGCTCAGGAGTGTTCAGATTGGCAAGGCGCTGGTAAAAGTTGACTTTGAGCGTGCGATCCCCGATATACTCATCCGGTAAATACGAGTCGAGCGGCAAATCAACCGATGCCATCGGAGTCGCCATCTCAGCCCGCTTGCCCTGCAACTCCTCGACCGCCTCGGCCAGCAGTTTGCAATAGAGATCGAAGCCCACGGAGTTCATAAAACCGGACTGCTCCGAACCCAAGAGATTGCCCGCGCCGCGAATCTCCAGGTCTTTCATAGCGATACGAAAACCCGCGCCGAGTTCGGTCGCCTCGAAGATAGCGCGCAGACGCTTCTCCTGGATCGGCGTTAATCTGGTATCCTTGTTATAGAGAAAGTACGCGTACGCCTGTTGCGTGGCGCGCCCGACGCGCCCGCGCAACTGATATAACTGCGCCAGGCCGAAATGCGCCGCGTTGTTGACGATGATCGTGTTAGCGTTAGAAATGTCCAGGCCGTTTTCGATGATCGTGGTTGCCACCAGCACATCATATTCACCACTGGAAAAATTCATCATCACGCGCTCCAACTGATCTTCGGCCATTTGCCCATGGCCCACGGCAATGCGCGCCTCCGGTATCAACTTCTGCAACTTCTGCGCGATCACCTGAATCCCCTGCACGCGGTTATGCACAAAAAAGATCTGGCCGCCGCGATCAATTTCGCGAATGATGGCCTCGCGAATCAGGCTTTCATCGTACTCGCGGATAGTGGTGCGAATAGGCAAACGTTCCTGTGGCGGCGTCTCAATCACGCTCATATCACGCAAATTGACCAGCGACATATGCAGCGTGCGCGGGATAGGCGTCGCGGTCATCGTCAGCACGTCGATCTCGGCGCGCATCTGCTTGATATACTCTTTATGCGCGACGCCAAAACGCTGCTCTTCGTCAACGACCAGCAAGCCGAGATCGAAGAAAACCACGTCCTTCTGCAACAGGCGATGCGTGCCGATAACGATATCGACCTTGCCCAACGCGAGGTCTTCCAGCACCTTTTTATGCTCTTTCTCCGAGCGAAAACGGCTCAGCAGTTCCACGCGCACGGGAAAGGCTTTCAGGCGTTCCTTGAATGTGTTGTAGTGCTGCAAAGCCAGCACCGTCGTCGGAACCAGCACGGCCACCTGTTTGTGATCGAGAACAGCCTTGAAGGCGGCACGCAAAGCCACCTCTGTTTTGCCGTAGCCGACATCACCGCAGACGAGACGATCCATCGGTCGCGGACGTTCCATGTCGGCCTTCACTTCGGCAATAGCCTGTTCCTGGTCGGCCGTTTCTTCAAAGGGAAAGGCGTCTTCAAGTTCTTGTAGCCAGGGCTGTTCGTCATCGGTGGAGAAGGCAAAGCCCTTAGCCGCTTCGCGCTCCGAATACAGGCGCAAGAGGTCGCGAGCGATATCCTTCACATTGTCTTTGACTTTGTCCTTGGCCCGCGTCCACTCCGTCGTCCCCAACTTGCTGAGCGCGGGAATGGCCTCGCCCATGCCGATATAGCGTGTGACGCGATCCAACTGATCGGTCGGGATATAGAGCCTGTCCGTGCCAGCATACTGGATCAGCAGGTATTCGCGCTCGACGCCGGTCATGTTGAGTTTGACGAGTCCCTCAAACCGCCCGATGCCGTATTCCTGATGCACGATATAATCGCCAGAATTGACCTCGGCCAGAAACGAGGCAGGCGTAATCGGCCTGCGTCGCTGCGTAGTACGCCGCCGCGACCAGCCAAAGATTTCAGTGTCGGTATAGACATGCAGACCCAGCACACGCGCTTCCCAGCCTTCGAGTAGCTGGCCCTGGATCAGCGTAACCGTCCCCGGGTCCGGCAGCGTATTGATGTTCGTGCCGGGGCTGGCATGGATGGCCGCGTCCTGGAGGATGGACTCGTCGCCCAGCACTTCGGCCATGCGCCGCGCCTGGGCCGTGACGATGACGATACGCTCGCGTTTGTCGATGAGCTTGCGACAATCCTGCACGAAAGGGCGCAGTCGCCCACCATAGGAATTTACGGCAATGTGCTGCGGCACGAGATATGCCGTGCCGGTTTGTAAACCAGCTTCGACAGCGCCTTCCGCCGCCGAGAGCATCCCGGCGAAGTGCAGTTGACGACGTTGCTGCAATTGTGGCTCCAACTGATCCCCGCAGAAATGCGCGCCGCGCAGATGTGCCGGGTTCTCGCGGTCGCGCTCAAAGCGTTCGCGCATCTCTTCGGCCTGCGCGTCAAGCCCGGAGATACTCTGGTGGATACGTTCAGGGTCGTCCAGAATAAGCAAGCCAGCGCGCGGCAGGTAATCCAGTATTGTTGCCGTGCTGTGCAGGTAAGGCAAGTAGAAAGCGATGTCGTCAAACGAGCGGCTCTGTCGCAATTGGTCGAGGTCGCTCTGCCAGTGTTCTTCACATTCGCGATGCAGGACGCGGCTATCAAGCTGCTCCAACTCTTTGACCGCCTCTGGCCCGCGCGTAGGCAAGGCTTCGCGGGCCGGGCCGATCACGCATGAGGCAATCGGATTGAGCGAGCGCTGCGTCTCCTGGTCGAAGGTGCGCAGCGACTCGATCTCATCGCCGAAGAATTCGACACGCACCGGACGCGGCAACGTCGGGGGAAAGAGGTCAATGATGCCGCCGCGATGGCTGAATTGGCCCGGCTCCTCCACTTCTGGCACCGGCTCGTAGCCCAGGTTATAGAGATGCTCTAACATGAGGGTCAGATCGACCTCTTGCCCCGGCTGCAAAACATACAAAGCCGCCGCCAACTCTTGCGGCGGAATCACCAACTGCGTCAATGTACGCGCCGAACCAACGACGATCACATTGCGCTTGCCCTGCGCCAGCGCGATCAATGCCTGCATCCGCTGCTGCGTGGTCAGCGCGTCGCTGATCAAGCGTTCGTAGGGCAAGGCATCGCGATCGGGAAAGTACAACACATCATCAGGGCGCTCGGCAAACGCCTGCACGCCTTCAACAAGCAGATTGGCCTGCGCCTCATCCTGCACGATCACCATGAGCGACTGCTTGAACATGGCAGCCAACGCGGCAATCACGAATGGGCGAGCAGGTTCAGTAATGCCAGTCAGGGCTGGCAACTGCGTACCCTGCCGTAGTTGATCTATCACGGCACGAAACTCTGGCCGTTGGGTCAAGAGTGTAAGTAATCCCTGTAACGTCACGCGATCCTCCACCGACAAATGCACAACACAAGATACCTCTATGGGTAATCCTACCCCCATAGAGGTTCTGAACAGTGCATATCATTCCTTTA